>NZ_JBPGXU010000099.1:0-14692 GCF_056755675.1 Luteibacter sp. KNZ12-1A
AGATGTGTATAAGAGACAGCTGTAGCCATGGCCGTAGCCGCAGTTGAGGGTGAGCGACGCGCCACCTTCGCGCAGGTGGTCCAGTGCGCGAAGGTGCGCCGCCGCCAGGTCTTCCACATGGATGAAATCGCGCACGCCCGTGC
This sequence comes from Luteibacter sp. KNZ12-1A, assembly GCF_056755675.1. NCBI lineage: Bacteria > Pseudomonadati > Pseudomonadota > Gammaproteobacteria > Lysobacterales > Rhodanobacteraceae > Luteibacter > Luteibacter sp. KNZ12-1A. Next base: position 144 of record NZ_JBPGXU010000099.1, read on the forward strand.
CATCGGGCGTGTCGTAGTCCGTGCCATAGATCGCCACGCACGGCCGCTTCCCGACTGCGTGCTCGCAGGCCACCTTGATCAACAGCGTGGCTTCCGGCGTCGAGTGGCCGATCCGGCCCTGGGGATCGCAACCGGCCACGTTGAAGTAGCGGAGGATCACATGGCGCATCGCCCCGGTGTCGCACCAGTCGCGCAGCATCGTCTCGGACATCAGCTTGGAGCGGCCATAGGGATTGATCGGCTGGGTGGGCGTGTCCTCGTCGGCGATGCCCGCCTCGGTCGTTCCGTAGACGGCGGCCGTGGACGAGAAGATGAACTTGTCCACGCGCGCCTGTGCGCAGCATGCGAGCAGGTTCCGCGTGTTGCCGGTGTTGTTGGCGTAATACTTGAGGGGGTCGCTCATCGATTCGGGAACGACCGTATGCGCGGCGAAGTGCAACACGGCATCCACGCGGTGCGCCTCCAGCACGCGTGCCACCAGGTCGCCGTCGCCGACGTTGCCCTCGACGAAGGAAGCGCCGCGGACCGCCTCGCGGAACCCGGTCGAGAGGTTGTCGATCACCACGACGCGATCGCCGCGTTCGACCAGCTGTTGCACCGTGTGGCTGCCGATATAACCGGCGCCGCCCGTGACCAGGACCGAATTCATGCGTGCCTCCCGGCCGCGGCCGGCGGGAAATTCTGCGTGAGCCAGCCACCGATGCCATCGAGCAGACGGGCACGGTCGCCGGTGAGGATGTAGGTATGGTCGGACTCGGCGGAATACCGCGTGGTGACCGCCGGGTGGCTCATCACCTTGCCGAAGCATTCGCGGAATTGCCGCGCATGGTTGAAGTAGTTGCTGATGCCGCCCGAATAGACCAGGTACAACTTCATGCCACGGCCCACCATGCCGGTGAAATCGGCGATGACTTCCTCGCGCGGCGCGGGTGCCACCGCGAATACCGGTTCGGAGGCCGGCTTGCCGCCGATGCCGTTCGCGCCACCGCGTCGCCGCAGCAGGCGTGCCCAACGGCCCGGATCGACGACGCGCGGCAGGTAATGGCGCAGCTTGTAGCCGAGCGTCCGGTAGGCGTAACCGTCGAGGAACACCGCGCCGGATACGCGCGAATCGGTGGCGGCGACGATATGCGCGTTCTGGGCACCCGAACACAACCCCACCAGCACGAAACGCTCGCAGCCCGCGCGGGCCTTGAGCAGGTTCATCGCGTCGTCCAGGTCCGCGCACACCTGCTGGGTTCGTGTCTGGCCACCGCCGGTGGCGGTGCTGTCGCCCAGCGTGGACAGGTCGAAGCGCAGCGTGGGATAGCCACTGGCATTGAGCTGCCGGGTCAGTTCCACATGCAGGCGGAAGGGACCGATGCGATGGACCAGCCCCGCGTTCACCACGATGACGCCGGTTTCGCCGGTCGCCTCCACGGGTACGCCGGCGATGCCGACGAGGTGGTTTCCACGGCCGAACCGGTGGGCTTCCTCGCGCATCACGCGGTCTCCTTCAGGCGGCCGCTGACGGCCTGGATCAGCGGCTGCGAGAGGATCGCGCTTTCCAGCCGGCGCAGGTCGTCCCATGGGGTGGCAGGAGCGATCGGAACGACCGCGCCACGCGGCGAGAGGATGCGCTCCCAGCGTGACGACGGCGCCGCGGGCAGCGAATCGAGCACCAGGGTGGGCACCTTCACGGCATGCAGGCGCAAGGCGCATAGCTGCTGGCGCAAGCGGTCGCCAACGTCGAAACCCAGCCACTGCTCGGCGATGTCGGCGTCGCTGCGCGGACGGGTGAAGCGCTCCATGTCGTCACGCAGCGCCACCTGCAAGGCATCGAGCGCGGAAACGTGATCGCCGCCATCCAGCACGGGGTCCCAGGCGATCACTTCGGCGAAACGCGCGCGATCCGAGGCGGCGAGCGCCACGCTGGCGCCCAGGCGCGCACCGAAGGCCACCACGCGATCGGTGCCCGCACGCGCGCGCAGTTCGCTGGCGGCGGCCGCCGCATCGGCGACGCAACGTTCCCAATCCACCTCGGCGCTCCCTCCCGCGGAGTCACCCGTGCCGTAGTAGTCGAAGCGCAATACGGCAAGCCCCTGCGCGGCGAGCGCCTGCGCCAGCTGCCGATAGAGACGATGGCAGCGGATCAGGTCCTGTCCCAGCGGCGGACACATCAGCAACGCGCGGCGCGCCGGCAAGGCCGGTGCGTGGTACATGCCGAAAAGATCGCCGGCGGGACCGAAGAAGAATGGGATCTCGGCATCGGTTCGCATGGTCACCTCCGGTAGACCACGCCGACGAAGAACCGGGTCTCGCGATAATCCTGGCCCGCCGCATCGCTGCTACGCCTCTCCCGGGACGCGGAAACATGCCAGCTCCAGTGCCGATTCACCTGCTGGCCGAGATCGAGGCCCAGGCGCACCGTGGTGTCCTTGCGCGCGAGGCTGTCGTAGGTCAGGCGGCTTCCCGTGGCGTAGCCGGTCAGGGTCAGCGTGGGACGGATCCGGTAGCCCACGCCCACGCTGATGCCCTTGTCTGTCTGGTCGAAGGTGGGATCGCCGATGTAGCGCAGCTTGTTGAAGGACGGGGACACGGTCAGCACGATGCGTTCCGAGCGCCAGTTCCAGGTAGCCTCCAGCCGCTTCTCCTTGTAGACCTGCGAGCCGATCACCGCGCTGCCCACGCCCACGCCCGTGCCGTTGCCACGACCCAGGCCACCCGTGGCGGCGAACGGGTCGAATGCCTCGACGCGGTCGGCCACCGTGGCGTCGTACACGCCGGGCGTGGCGATGAGGTCCTGCGCCGCGTCGGCGTATTGGTAGGCACCGGTGACGGACACGGTATTGCGCACGCTGGGCCGCCAGCCGAGGCTGAGGCGGGCCAGCGGCGCCGACTTGCTGGAACCATCGTCGAATTCGAGGCGCGTGCCGCCCGCCAGCACGTCGACGTCGAAACGCGCCAGCGTGCTGGTATAGCGGACGAAGGCTTCCTTCCGGTCGTAGTTCGCCTCGCTGGGCTGGTTGGTGAAGTCCACGCGCTGGAACTCGACATTGCCCGACAACTGGTCGGTGGGGCTGAGGTCGCGGTAGACACGGAACGCGGCGAGGCCGCGCGAGGAATCGAAATCGTCCACCTTCGACGCATAGCTGTTGATGTAGCGCAGCTCGAACTGGCCGCGGGCGGCATCCCCGAAACGCATGCGCAGGGTCGGCCCCAGCACCAGCACGTTGGTCTGCTGCTGGTTGTCCGGCGAATTGCTCGACAGCTGGTCGACCGGCTGCACGCCGGCATAGTCCTCCACCGAGAAATCGAGACGGTCCGGCGATATCGTCCAGTTGCCCTGCCCGGCCAGCTGGGTCTGCGCCTGCGAATCGAAATCGTTGCCCAGGTACTTGCGATACTCGAAAGTGCCGGCCACGTTGGCCTGGAAGGTCGAGCCCATCTGGGTGAACTGGAAGGTGCCGCCCGGGGTCAGCACGTTCCCGCTGACCGGCCGGCTCGACGACAAGGCGATGTTGTTGCTGTGCTCCAATCCTGCATAGAGCGTGTAATCGAGCGTGCCGGCCAGCACCACGCCGGGTGCCGACACGAGCGCGAGCACGATGGCGCGGGCGAGCCTGGACGGTGCCGGCATATTCCCTCCCTTTACCCCTGTCGGCGCACGACGCCTGCCGGCCGCGTGCCAGGGTGCCGCGCTCACGGCGATTGGTTGAACACCACGCCGGCGAGTTTCGCCGGGTCGAAGTTGGCGACGGCCTGGTTGATCGTCGCCGGCGTATCGCGGCCGTAACCGGCGACGATCACGACGAAATCCGCCAGGTCCGAAAGGATCCGGGCATCCGGCGAACCCTTGACCGGGGGGCCATCGAGGAACAGGTACCGGTCCGAATAGCGGCAGCGCAGCGAATCGAGCACCGCACGCATGCGGAACGAGGAGAAGTACTCGCCGCTGTTCTCGCGCGACTTGCCGGCCGGGATGAGGCGCAGGCGCGGAACCCCGGTGTGGTACATGATCGACGCGATGCCGCGCGAGGGATGCTCCAGGAAATCGATCAGCCCTCCGGTACGCGGTTCCACGCCGAAGGCTTTGTGCTGATTGGGGTAACGAAGGTTGCAATCCACCAGGAGGCTGGTCTTGGATTCGTCGAAGGCGAAGGCGGCGGCCAGGTTCCGCGCGACAAAGCTGCCACCCGAACGCGGACTCACGGAGACCACCAGGGTCACGAAGTTGTGCTCGCCAGCCATCTCCAGCAGCCGCGTGCGGATGCCACGGAAGGCATCGGACTGCTGGCGGACCGACTCCTCGCGATGGATCAGGCGCTTGCGCTCGCAGTCGATCGGCGCCAGGGCACCACCCTCTTCGCGCATCCGCGCGATGGAATGCCCGGGCGTCGCGCGGGTTTCGTCGTCGTGGTCGGCGACCATGTCGCCCATCTCGATATTGTCAGCGGCCATCTTGTTCATCGTCAGCCCTTCATCCTCAGCCAGAACACCACGAGGTACACCGCGGCGACGCCGACGACGGTCAGGGCCAGCATCATGTTGTGCAGATGCTCGCGGCGACGATCGCGCGGGGTCGGGTAGAACGGAATCGCCGCCAGCACCGGAAAGCCCGTCGCGCGTTCAAGCTGGGCCACCGAACGGATGCGCGGATCGAACCGCGCCACCGCGAACAGCAGGCCGAGCGGGATCGCCAGCGACAGTGCCAGCCCTGCGAGGCCGAAGTGCATGAAGCGCAGGCCGGATGGCACCAGGGGCATCATCGCGGGGTTCTGCACCATGAAGGTCAGGCCGCGCTGTTCGGCATCGAGGTTCATCGAGACACGCGCGTTCTCGCGACGCTTCAGCAGGTCCTGGTAGACGTCGCGGTTGACCGTGTAATCACGGGTAAGCTCAGCGGTCACGTTCTCGGAATTGGCGATGCGCTTGCTGCGTTCCAGTTCGGCCTGGAGCATCGCCTCGCTGGCGCCGACCCGTGCGGCACTGGCCGCCGCGTCGCCGCGAACGGCGGCGAGCTGCAGGCGCATCTGCTGGTAGACGGGATTCATCGTGACGGCGTGATCGAGCGGGATGGCGCCACCGGAGGCGCGCTGCGCGTCCGCGGCCTGCGCTTGCCGGCGCACGTCTTCGATCTGGTGACGCAGGCGGATCACGTCCGGGTAATCCTCGGTGTAGTTCAAGCGCAGCTTGTCCAGCTGCCCTTGCAAGTCGGCCAGTTGGGTCTGGTAGATGCCCCCCACCGTCTGCACGGCGTTGACCTCGGACTCTCCATTGAGTTGCGCGGACAGCACGGCCGCCTGCGACTGCCTCTGCATGTAATCCATGCGGTTGTTTTCGATCTGCGTGCGCAGCTGGCTGATCCGCGTGTTGGTGTCGGTCTCGCTGCCGGGGCGCGCGTCCGCATTGGCGTCCCGGTACGCCTTCAATTTGTCTTCCGCGTCGGTGAGCTTCATCCGGTACGCTTCGACCTGGCTATTGATGAACTCGTAGGCTTCACGGCTCTCGCGCTGCTTCGAGGCCAGGCTTTCGCTGATGAAGAGTTGGCCGAACGCGCGGGTGACTTCGAAGGCGCGCTTCGGATCGGAATCGAAATAGCTGATCGTGATCAGGTTGTCGCGATTGTTGACCAGCTTCGTGCGCGACTTGATGCCGTCGACGATCTTGTCCCGCTCCAGCGGCGAGGGGTTCGTGGCGAGCCAGCCACCGGCCTCCAGCACTTCGTCGAGCACCTTCCTGCTGAAGATCACGTCGCGGGCGATGCCGGCACGGTTCTTGTTGCCGGTCGCGGTCGCCGCGCCTTCCATCAGGGGCGTGATGATGCTCGCCTCCTGGGCGAGGATCGTGGTCGATGCCTCGTACTTCTTCGGCCAGACGGAGCCGATGCCGAGGGCCGCCAGCGCGATGACCGCGAAGGCGAAGCCCATGACGACACGCCGCCTGCGCGCTTCGCCGATCAGTGCGGGCAGCATGCCCGTGAAAGGAACGAGTTCCCCGCTCATATGTACCCCTTGCACCCGCCGCGGCGGGCCGGTCAGAAAGTGCGTTGCGGAACAGTGATCACGTCACCGGGCTGCACCGGATAGTTGTTCGCCAGGTCGCCTTGCTGGAGGATCTTCTCCAGCCGCACGGCATAGGACTGGGTCGAGCCACCCTCGTTGCGGCGGTAGAGTTCGGTGCGATCGGCCGCGGCGAACTCCGTCGTGCCGCCGGCGGCGAGCACGGCGTCCAGCACGGTCATGCCCTGCCGGTACGGGATCGAGATCGGGCTGCGCACCGCGCCGGTGACGCGGATACGCGAAAGGTATTCGTGGCTGCGCAGCGCGGTGAGGATCACCGCCACCTGCGGATCGCGGATGTACTGGCCCAGCTTCTGCTGGATTTCCGTGGCGACCTGGTCGGTGGTACGGCCACCTGCCGGAATGTCGCCGACCAGGGGAACGGTGACCTTGCCATCCGGCCGCACGGGCACGCTGACGCTGAGATCAGGGTTGTGCCAGACGGTGACCTGCAACTGGTCGTCCACGCCGATCAGGTAGGCGTCCACCGCCTGCGTGGCGGCGTCCGGCTTCGGCGGTGGCGATGTGTTTCCGCTCGTGGCGCAGGCGGTCGACAACACGACGGCGACGAGTACGATTGCACGGTTCCACTGTTTCATGACGTCCACCCACCCCTGTGACTTCCTCAGTGGCTATCGTCATTTCAATGTGGTCACGCGTCTATTCAACAGCCCGCCTATGCCATTCGGCAGAAGGTATATGGAAGCGTTTCGGGTGATGCTTGGGCCGTGGCCGAGCTCATGGACATCGCCCCGCGCCTGCTGCACCCCGCCTTGCAGGCCTTGCTGCTGGGTGTCGTTTCGGTGCTGCTGGTGCTCCTGCGCAAGCAGGTGCCCGCACTGGTGACGGCGCTGGTCGCCGTGGCATGGATATGGTTCGCTTCCACGCCGGCCGTGGCCCTCGCCTTGCACGGTGCGCTGGCGACGCCGGCACCCGGCGCGACGCCGCGCGCGGATGCCATCGTGGTGCTTGGCGGCGACACGCTGCCCGTGAACGACTGGTCGCGCGCGACGACGCGGGCGGGCAAGGGCCTTGCGCTGTGGCGGGCCGGCCTCGCGCCCGTGCTGCTGGTGTCGGGCAGCGACCAGGCGCGGGCGCTGGCACAGGGTTATGAGGTGTCCGGCGTACCGGCCCGCGACCTGCGGATCGAGGACACGAGCAGCAACACCCACGAGAACGCGCACAATTCGGCGTCGCTGCTGCGAGCCAGCGGCTTGTCGGAGATCCTGCTGGTGACCTCGCCCATCCACATGCGTCGCGCCGCGGCCGCGTTTCGGCATGAAGGACTCGCGGTATCCGCCGTGCCCACCGCCGACACGCACGCCATGCTGGAAGGCGCGTCATCCTGGCTGCCGCGGCGCGACGCGCTCACGCTCACCGCGCGATGCCTGCGTGAGTACGTCGCCTTGTGGATCTACCGCGAACGCGGCTGGATCTGACGTTATGGTTTTTTGTTTGGTCGCTCGGGAAGGCTCTGGTGGAAACCGGCTTTTCCGCAAAAGCCAGCTTTTCGGTGGGAGCCGACCCTGTCGGCGATGGGTGCTTGCCGCGAGCTGGCCCGCTGCCGCGGGATCGCCGACAAGGTCGGCTCCCACCAGGTGACGGCTCACACCGACTTTTTTACGGGTCGTCGGTTTCGATCTGCAAGGAGGTCTTGCCATCGCGGCGGATGAGACCGGGGCCGAACTGGACGACCTTGCCGTCCTTCAGCACGACGGTGTAATCCTTATGGGAGAACGAAAACCTGCCCGGCCGACGGTCGAACCAGTTGAGCACCTCGTATCCGACGATGCTGCGGTCCGAATCGGGGCGGCCAAGGCGTTCGATCACCTCGTCGCGTTGCGTGCCCACGTCGAGCCTGGCGATTTTCGCCGCCATGCCCTGACATCCGGCGATTCCGGCCGCGACGACGGCCACGGCGATCGCTCGTTTCATCCTCACCCCCGTGCGGTACGGCATCCGCCCGATGGTAGCGCACCGGCGCAAGAGCGTGCGAACGGAGCACCATACCGTGTGAAGCCGGGGCCGCCCTGCTAGGCTCGCGGCTTTCGCCCGTGGAGACGCCCATGCTATTCGCCCTTGCCCTCGCACTCGCCGCCGGTGACGGCTTCGAAGCACGTGTCCAGGCCGCCAAGGCGCTGGAACGGAAAGCGGACGGCAAGGCGTGGCAGTCGGCCATGTGGGACCGCATCGGCGATCCCGCGGCCGATGCATTGAAAGACTGCATCGCCAGCAACGCCCCGGCCGACAAGCGCCCGTTCACCCTGGTGGCGGAGGTGGCCGCCGATGGTCGTTCCAGCCAGGTGGAGGTGCGTCCGGCCACGCCGGTCGCCCGCTGCTTCGCTGGCCAGTTCAATGCATGGGCACTACCGGCGCCACCGAAGGCGCCGGCGCCCTACCCGGTCGAGATCGACGTGACGATGGATCCCTGACTCAGTTGAGCTGGTCCGGATGCGGGCCCATGCGGTTACCCGCTTCCAGTCCGTCGATGGCCTTCATGTCCCCGGCGGACAGTTCGAAATCGAAAACGTCGATGTTCGCCGCGATGCGCTCGGGTGTGACGGACTTCGGGATCACCATGTAGCCGAGTTGCACATGCCAGCGCAGGACGACCTGGGCCGGGGTCTTGCCGTGCTTCCTGCCGATCTCGACCAGCATGGGCTGTTTCAGCAGGTCACCGCCCTGGCCTAGCGGGCTCCACGATTCGGTGACGATCTTGTGCCGCTGGTTGGCGGCCACCACGTCGCGCTGGCCGAAATCCGGGTGCAACTCGATCTGGTTCACCACCGGCACCACGCCGGTTTCCTCGACGATGCGGTCGAGGTGGGCGGGCTGGAAGTTCGATACGCCGATGGAGCGGACGCGGCCTTCCTCGCGCAAGCGGATGAAGGCCCTCCACGTATCCACGTAGCGATCGCGTTTCGGCGTCGGCCAGTGGATGAGGTACATGTCGACGTAATCGGTGCCGAGCTTTTCCAGGCTGGCGTCGAACGCGCGCAGCGTTTCATCGAAGCCCTGCTCGGCGTTCCATAGCTTGGTGGTGAGGAAGATCTCGCCGCGCGGTACGCCGGAACGTTCGATGCCCTTTCGAACGCCGGCCTCGTTACCGTAGATGGCGGCCGTGTCGATCGAGCGGTAGCCGGCGGAAAGCGCGTGCGCGACGGCATCCGCCGTCTCCGCATCGGGAATCTGGAACACGCCGAAACCGATCTGGGGCGCGCTGTTGCCGTCGTTGAGGGCGAGGTTCGGGATCGTGTATGCCATGCCTGTCTCCTGCGGGTCGGACCGCCCGTCATCATGACGGACGGCCCCGCATGCGAGGCGTGACGATCAGTCGCCGCGCGCGGCGTAGTGGGTTTCGACGTAGTTGTCGAGGATCGCGACGAACTCGTCGGCGATGTTGTCGCCACGCAGGGTCATGGCCTTTTCGCCATCGATGAATACCGGCGCAGACGGCGCTTCGCCGTTGCCGGGGAGCGAGATGCCGATGTTGGCATGCTTGGATTCGCCCGGACCGTTCACCACGCAACCCATGACGGCGAGCGTCAGGTTTTCCACGCCGTCGTATTTCACGCGCCACAGGGGCATCTGCTCGCGCACGTGGCCCTGCACCGTCTTCGCCAGTTCCTGGAAGAATTCGCTGGTGGTGCGGCCACACCCCGGGCACGCCGTGACCAGGGGGGTGAACGCACGCAGGCCCATCGTCTGCAACAGCTCCTGCGCGACGATCACCTCGGCCGTGCGCGACTGGCCCGGCTCGGGCGTGAGCGAGATGCGGATGGTGTCGCCGATGCCCTCTTGCAGCAGCACGCCCAGCGCGGCGCTGGACGCGGTGATGCCCTTGGAGCCCATGCCCGCCTCGGTGAGGCCGAGGTGCAGCGCGTAATCGGCACGGCGCGCGAGATCGCGATAGACCGCGATCAGCTCCTGCACGCCGGATACCTTGCACGACAGGATGATGCGGTCGCGCGGCAAGCCGAGGTCTTCCGCGCGGGCCGCTGAATCCAGCGCCGAACGGATCAGCGCTTCGCGGGCCACGTGGCCCGCGTCCCACGGTTGCGCGCGCCTGGCGTTCTCGTCCATCAGGGCGGCGACCATCGACTGGTCGAGCGAACCCCAGTTGGCGCCGATGCGCACCGGCTTGCCGTAGCGGATGGCCATCTCGATGATCGAGGCGAACTGCGAATCCTTCTTCTTGCCGAAGCCGACGTTGCCCGGGTTGATGCGGTACTTGGCCAGCGCCTCGGCACAGGCCGGCTCGCCTTCGAGCAGCTGGTGGCCGTTGTAGTGGAAATCGCCGATCAACGGCACGGAGACGCCCATCATGTCGAGGCGTTCGCGGATACGCGGCACCGCCGCGGCGGCAGCCGGCGTATTCACCGTGATGCGGACCAGTTCGGAACCGGCACGGGCCAGTTCGGCCACCTGCTTCGCCGTGGATGCCGGGTCCTCGGTGTCGGTGTTGGTCATCGACTGGACGACGATCGGGGCCCCACCACCGACGTGGACACGGTCGATCAGGACTCCCGTACTGGGGCGGCGGGCGCCGGCTTCCGCGGGACGCGGGCGGCTGGTGAGGTCTTCGGTCATAGCTGCCCATTTTAGCGCATCGTCATGACCGCTCGCCGACCGTCGAAGCGGGTCGAGGGTCTGGTCGAGACTTTGGTTGTGGCCGCCGTCGTGGCAGCCGTCGTGGGAGCTGGTTATGGGAGCTGTTGTGGGAGCCGCTTCAGCGGCGATGGGAGCTTGCCGCACCCTGGCCCGCTGCCGCGGGATCGCCGACAAGGTCGGCTCCCACCAGACTGAGGCCAGCTTCCCCACCAGGCTGAGGCCCAGCTTCCCCACCAGGCTGAGGCCCAGCTTCCCCACCAGGCTGAGGCCAGCTTTCCTACCAGACTGAGGCCAGCTTCCTACCAGACTGGGGCCAGCCTCCCACCCAGGCGCGGCAACCCGGTGGGAGCCGACCCTGTCGGCGATTCAGGCTTGCCGCGGTGTCCGGACGGGTGGTGGCCGCACCTGTCGCCGCAGGGCCGCCTGGACCAATCGTCGCTCCACTCGCTCCACGACCGAGCCAGGCCGTCCCAACCCCAGCCGCTCCAGCGCCTCGCCTTCACCGTCCACCGGCCGGCCCGGCGCCAGCAACGCCCGCAGCAACGTCCCCTTCCCCGCGTCGCGCAGCCAGCCCAGCGCGGGCAGCAGCCGCCGCTCCACATCGGTGAAATCGCTACCAAAGGGGAAAGGGTCGAGCAACCCGCGCCGCCGCATCGGCTCCAGCGCCGCCGCCAGGCCCTCGGGCGTATGCCCCCGCCAGGCCTCGGGCACGACGAAATCCGGCCGGAGCTTCCCGGCCCTCTTGGCCTGTTCCACCAGCCCGTCCACGAAGCGCGCGTCGGCGATCGACAACATCGCTTCCACGCATGCCTCGTCCGACAGGCCACGCAGGTCGGCCACGCCATATTCGGTGACATAGACATCGCGCAAATGGCGCGGGATGGTTGTATGCCCATAGTTGAAGCGAATGTTCGACGCCACCTTGCGCCCCTTGCCGCGCGTGGCACGCAGCAGCAGGATCGAGCGCCCGCCGGGAAGTTCATGCGCCATCGCCACGAAGTTGAACTGTCCACCGACGCCGCTCACGACACGGCCGTCCTCCAACCCATCCGAGACGGCGGCTCCGGTCAATGTCGCCATCATGCAGGTGTTGAAGAAACGGGCGCCGCGACGCTGCAAGGCGGCCAGCGGCTGGTGATCGCCGTATAGGTGATTGACGTTGGACACGCGGCACATGTCGATCGCGTCGGGATCGTCGATTTCCGAGCGGTGCATCCAGGCATACAGCTCGCGCGAACCGAGCAGGAACGCCCCGCGCAGGTAATGACCTCCTGCCGCGCCGACGTCTTCCCCCGCCGCCGCGCGACGCTCGCGCTCCATATCGTCATAGGCGCGCCGGCGCAGGACGCCTGCGCGCTGCAGGTGCATGAAGCCGTCCATCACCATTTCGCTCGCGCCGTACAGGCCTGTCGTGAAGGCGGAGCCTCCGCCCCAGCCATCCATGCATCGGCGCGTGCCCCCCGTGGTATCGAGGGCACCGAGGCCTTCGCGCCAGGCGCCGTTCTGTTCGTGCCGCAGGAGGAGCCCGCGCACCAGCGCGTCCGACAAGGCGCCGATACCGATCTGCAGCGTGCCGCCATCCATCACCAGCGCGCTCGCATGCATGCCGAGCGCGAACTCCGCCGGTTCGATCGGCGAACGCGGCAAGGCGAACAGCGGCGGCGAGACCTCGGGCTCGACGAGCAGGTCGAAGAGGCCGTCTTCCGCTTCCGCATGGCCGCTGACGTAAGGCATGTCAGGATGGGCGACGGCGACGCAGAACGGTTTCGGCTTGCCCGCCCGCGCCAGGTCGTCGAGGAAGTCGAAGGTCAGGTCCGGGTTCGACGAGAGGCTGATCCGGCCGTCGCGCAACGCCACCAGCTGGACCAGCACGTCGATATCGCGCCCCACCAGGTCGCGAGCCACGTGCGTGTAGTTCTGGCTGATGTAGTCACGCTGCGCCGAGCCGGACCCGAGCAGCGCGCCGGATTGCATGTAGAACTCATGCACATGGATGTTTGCCGGCAGCGCATCACGGGCCTGTGCGATCGCATGATCGAGGTCCATGTAGCCCTCGCCGAAATGGCGGGCGAGGAAGGGCGCGGCGAAGCGAGCGGCCAGCCCCTTTCCCGGTGATGGCCGGGTCAACGACAGCGCCGTGAAAATCGTCAGCGAGCGGTCGTCGCGTCCCTGCACCGCGCGGTAGAGGGCATTGAGCAAGGCATGCGGCTTGCCCAGGCCCAGGGGCGCCGCCACCCGGGGATGGCCACCCGTGCGCTGCAGGATCGCCTCGACGGCGGCTTCGGTGTCTCGGTCACGCGGTATCGATGCCATGGCGGCGATGATGCCAGATGCCGATACACTCGACGCCATGAACGTCCGTCACCGCAGCACAGGGTTTTCCAGCCGCCTGTTCGCCGAACAGGCATTGAGCCGCAGCGCGGGAGCACCGCTGATCGGTGGCAACGCGGTCGAGTTGTTGATCGATGCGCAAGCCCACTTCGACGCGTGGCTGGCGGCGATCGCAGCCGCGCGCCGCCACGTGTTCCTCGAGAACTACATCATCCGCGACGACCGCATCGGCAAGGCCTTCCGCGACGCGCTGGTGGAGCGAGCCAGGGCCGGCGTCTTCGTGGCGGTGATCGGTGACTGGATCGGTTGCCTGGGCCAGTCGCGATCCTCCTTCTGGACGCCGCTGCGCGAGGCCGGCGGACAGGTCCGCATCTACAACCCGCCCAGGCTGGGCAGCTCCTTCGGGTGGGTGAGCCGCGATCATCGCAAGGTGCTGGTGGTGGACGGTGAGGTCGGTTTTCTTTCGGGCGTGTGCCTCAGCGAGAAATGGCTGGGCGATCCGTCGCGTAACGTTCCGCCATGGCGCGATACCGGCGTGAGGCTGCGCGGTCCGGCGATCGCCGAAATCGAACATGCCTTCGCCGACAGTTGGCGCGAAGCCGGAGAACCGCTGCCGGAAGACGACCGCCTGCTTCCCGCGACCGGCATCGCCGCCGGCGATGTCTCATTGCGCGTGATCGCCACCCAACCCAGCACGGCCGGCATGTATCGCCTGGATCAGATGGTCGCGGCCATGGCGCGGCAAACACTGTGGCTTACCGACGCCTATTTCGTCGGCGTGGCGCCTTACGTCCAGGCGTTGTGCGCCGCGGCCCGCGATGGCGTCGACGTGCGCCTGCTGGTACCGGGAAGCAGCGATATCCCGGTGGTGGCCGGCATGTCGCGTTCGGGTTACCGGCCGTTGCTGAAGGCGGGCATCCGTGTGTTCGAATGGAACGGTTCCATGCTGCATGCGAAAACGGCCGTGGCCGACGGACGTTGGGCACGGGTGGGATCGTCCAACCTCAATATCGCGAGCTGGCTGGGCAACCGCGAAATCGATGTCGCGGTCGAGGATGCGGGCTTCGCCACGCAACTGGCGCACCAGTACGAAGCGGACCTGGAGAACGCCACGGAAATCCTGCTGCACCGGCCGCGTTATCGTGCCGGCAACGAACGCCTGCGCAGCCGTTCACCACGCCCGCCACGTCCCCGGCGAAGCGGTGGAAGTTCCGGACGTGCGGCCGCCGGTGCGTTGCGCATCGCCAACACCGTGGGTGCGGCGATCACCCAGCACCGGGTGTTGGGAGACACCGAAACCGGGCCGCTGCTCGCCGGCGCGGCGGCGGCCTTGCTGCTGACGGTGGTCGGAGTGCTCTGGCCCGCGGTGATCGCATGGCCGCTGGCCCTTATCGGCGCATGGTTCACCGTGAACCTGGCCGTGAGCTGGTGGAGCCTGCGCCAGCGCAGGAAACGCGGGCCGTCGCCAGTCGACCAGGCGCCGCCTTCGGACTGAAGGCTCATATCGCCGCTGAAGCGGCTCCCACAGAAATAGCTCGCGTCTTTGTGGGAGCCGCTTCAGCGGCG
>NZ_JBPGXU010000100.1:0-14094 GCF_056755675.1 Luteibacter sp. KNZ12-1A
GACATGCCCGCCCGCCCCGGACAGTGCCGTCGGGCATGTCTTGCCGGTGCGCTTGGGTAGCACACGGCGACAGTCAGGCCATCAGCAGGTCTTCGAAGAAGGCGCCGAAGGGCAAGGAGGGATGGGCGATCTGTACCTCGAGGATCCAGAGACCCGGCGCAGGCGCGGCATCGAACTGGCCCAACGGGCCCGCCTTGTGCACCGCGTGCGGATAGTCGCCGACGCGGTGCCCCTTGGTCTCGTGATTGAGGCGCCAGCCCATGGCCGCGGCCTCGTCTTCCGCATGGGCATACAACGCCGTGCCGGTGACGCCTTCGCGCCACCTTGCCGCCGTCCGAGCGAAGAGTTCGCGGGCCGCCTCCGCGCAGGCGCGCCTATCGGCATCGTCACCGACGACGAAGGTGTCGCCCACATCGCCTTCGTGGCCATCGAAGACAGGGCCGAGGTCGATGAAGAAGATGTCGTTGTCCTGGAGCACCGTGCCCGGCGCGGAAGGCTGCCGGAAGGTCTTCAACGTGTTCGCGCCGAAGCGAATGATGCTCGGATGCCAGATGCGTTGCATGCCGGCGGCGTCGAGGCGTTCCTTCGCCAACGCAGCGGCATCGGCTTCATTCATGCCGGGAACGATGCGCACGGCGATGTCCCGTAAAGCCGCCCAGGAACGCTCGCGGGCGGCGAGCATGCTCTCACGCGAGAAAGCGGCTCCGACGTTTTCGGCGGTGGAAGTCGGCATGATCGCGGCCAGATTGGGCTGGCCGTCATTATCGGTGCTTTGCGTCCGCCAAGGCCAGGGCCGCGTGCATGCCGCCTTCGAGGACACGCGCGGAGAGGGCATCGTCGTTGGTGGCGCGGGCGACCTGCATGGTGCCTGCCATGAGGCCATAGAGGACGGTGGCACGCGAGAGCGCTTCGGCGCGTGGGAGGGAGGGCCACTGCGTAGCCATCAGTTCGATGAATTCGGTGACACCGTCCGTATAGGCGCTGCGCACGACGTCGGAATGCCTGGCCACTTCGGCGGAGAGGATGGCGACGGGGCAGCCCGTGCCGGGATGGTCACGGTGGCGTACCGAGAAATAGCTGCGGATCATGCCCGCCAGGCCTTCTCCGGAATCGATCCAGTGGCGCAGCCTGCCGAGGCGCTCGTTCATCGCGGCGGTCACGGCCTCGCGTGTCAGGTCTTCCTTCGAATCGAAATGGTTGTAGAACGCGCCATTGGTGAGGCCGGCGGCGGACATCAGGGATTTCATGCCTTCGGCCTCGATACCGTGTTCGCGGAATCGCCGCGACGCGGTGTCGACGATGCGTTGGCGCGTCCGCTCCTTGTGGTCTTTTTCATAACGCATGGGTCGTGTCCCTCTGCGAAGAAAGGATCAGTGCGCGTCGGCGGAAGGCGCCTGGGGCGCCTGCACCTTGCGCATCAGGGGAACCATCACGGTGGCGATCGCGAAGCACACCATGATGGAAAAAAAGGCGTCGCTATAAGTCAGCGTCTGCGCTTCGCGGAACGTCAGCTGCCATAGCGAACGTAACGCGACGGTGTACGCCTCGGTGTCGGGCTGCACGCCGTCGAACAGACGGTTCATCGGCTCGTTCGCCGGCGTAAGGTGCTCTGCGAGCCGATAGAAATGCAGGTTGGTTCGGTCGTTGAGGATGGTCGCGCAGGCGGCGATGCCCATCGCTCCACCCAGGTTCCGCATGAGGTTGAAGAGCCCGGAGGCCTGTTTCAGTCGCGCGGGTGGAAGGCTGCCCAGCGTGAGCGTCACGGTGGGGGCCACGGCGAACTGCTGGCCGAGGCCGCGAAAGGCCTGCGGCAGCATCAGTTCCGTGGCGCTCCAGTCGTGCGTGATCGGCGTGAACTCGAACATCGACAACGTGAACAACGCCAGCCCCAGCATCAGCAACCAGCGCAGGTCCACGCGGTTGGCCATCATCGCGTACACGGGGATCGCCATGATCTGGAAGACGCCGGTCGAAAGCACCGCCTTGCCTATCTGCAGGGCGCTGTATCCCTCGACGCGTCCCAGGAACAGCGGCGTGAGGTAGATCGTGCCGAACAGGCCGATGCCCGTGACGAAGGAAAAGAAACAACCAAGGGCGAAGTTGCGTTCGCGCAACGCGCGCAGGTCCACGATGGGATGTGTCGCCGTCAGTCCGCGCCAGACGAATAGCACGCCCGCGGCGAGGCTGACCCATGCCGTGGCACGGATCGTGTCGTCTTCCAGCCAGTTCCAGCGAGGCCCTTCTTCCAGCGTGTATTCGAGGCAACCGAGGAAGGTGGCGATCAGCGCGATGCCGATCCAGTCGCCGGCCTTCAAAAGGGAGAGGTCGGCATCGTCGATCTTCACCAGGAGGGGAACGGCGATGGTGACGAAGGCGCCGGGCAGCAGGTTGATGAAGAACAGCCAGTGCCAGGAATAGTTGTCCGTGATCCAACCACCCAACGTGGGCCCGAGCGTGGGCGCCAGGGAAGCGATCGCGCCGATGGTGGCCGCGGCGATGACGCGTTGCTTGCCCTGGAAGAACACGAACGCGGTCGTGAACACCAAGGGGATCATCGAACCGCCAAGGAAACCTTGCGCGGCGCGGAACCAGATCATGCTCTGGATATCCCAGGCCATGCCGCAAAGCAGGCTGGTCAGCGTAAAACCGGCGGCCGACGCGGCGAACAGCCAGCGCGTGGAGAACACGCGGCTCAACCATCCCGACAAGGGAATCACCACGATTTCCGCGATCAGGTAGCTGGTCTGTACCCAGGCCGTATCGTCCGCTCCGGCGGACAGGCCACCGCCGATGTCGCGCAACGACGCCGAGACGATCTGAATATCCAGCAGCGCGATGAACATGCCCAGGCACATCGAGGCGAATGCGAAGATCTTCTGCCCCGGCGTGAGGTGTGCGACCGGGCTCATGGCGCCTTCGTGTCGATGCGCGCGGTGACGGATAAACCGGGACGCAGCACACCGAGGTCGCCATCGCTGCCGTCGAGGGTCACCCGCACCGGCACGCGCTGCACGATCTTGGTGAAGTTTCCCGTGGCGTTTTCCGGCGGCAGCACGCTGAACTGGGCACCCGTGGCCGGAGCGAGACTGGTGACATGACCCTTGAAACCCTTGTCCGGCAGCACGTCCGCGCGCACCTCGACTTCCTGGCCCACGTGCATCCGGGCCAGCTGGTCTTCCTTGAAGTTGGCGTCTACCCACAGGCCATGCGAAGGCACCACCACCAGCATCTGGCTGCCCGTGGCCGCATAGCCGCCGACGCGGGCGCGACGATTGCCGATCACACCGTCCACCGGCGCGCGCAGTTCGGTGTACGACAGGTTGAGCCGTGCGATATCGGCTTCGGCGCGCGCCTGCGCCAGTGACGCTTCCACCTGCCGCTTCTGCGTGTCGATCACGTCGAGTTGCCGCTGCGCGGCCTGCACCGCCGCCGACGCACTCGCGGTTGCCGCATGGGCGGTCTGGAAGGTCGCCGTCGCGCGTTGCGCGCTTTCCACCGACACGGCCGAACGCCCGACCAGAAGGCGATAGCGCTCATCGTCCAGCTTCGATCGCGTGGCCTCCGCCTGCGCGGCGGCGAGCCCCGCGTGCGCTTCGGCGATATGGCTGTGCTGCAACTCGAACACGGCATCGAGGTTGCGCAACGCGGCCTCCTGCGCGGCCACCGCCGCCTCGGCTTTCGCCAGGGCGGCGCGGTAATCACGGTCGTCTATCTTCACCAGCAGGTCACCCTTGTGCACGACCTGGTTGTCCGCGACGGCGATGGTCTGGATATAGCCCGCTACCTTCGGTCCTATCACCGTGATGTCTCCGCCGACGTAGGCGTCGTCGGTGGTTTCGATGAAGCGCCCGCTGGTCCACCAGTGCGCGCCGTAGAGGGCGATGCCTAGCGCGGCTGCGCCCATGGCGATGAATTTCAAGGAGTTCTTGCGTGCCCTGACGGGAACGGCGGAGTCGGCGACGGCGGCCACGGGGCACCAGGAGGAAGTTGAATTACAGCTGTAATTCTATGGATGATGGGGATAATTTCAAGGGGAGGAGTTACTGCGGGGTGCCCGCTGCCGCGGGATCGCCGACAAGGTCGGCTCCCACAAGGGCCGGTGGGCCGGATGGGCCGGATGGGCTGTTCGGGCTGGTTGAGCTGGTTGAGCTGGTTGAGCTGGTTGGGACTTGCCTGTGGCTTGGTTGGGGGCCTGGCTGGTGGTTGGCTCGTGGATCAGCGCAGGTCGAGCAGGTGGCCGATGTCGCGTAGCGCCTTGAAGCGCCGGACCAGGTTGAGAGGCTTCCGCCGCAACGGGCCGAAGTCGCCGCGCAGGAACGCATCGGTGGCGTCGAGCACGCGTTCGCTGGAATGACCGTCGCGATACGGGTGGATGTCATCGCCGTGCGCACGCAGGGCGGCCATCAGTTCGGGCGGATGCGATAGCGCGCGGTCGATCGCGGCATCGACATCGGACGGCGTCGGCACGTCGAGCATGAACGGCTGCGGCACGCGGTTGGCGATGGTGACCACCGGCTTGCCCATGACCGCGAACTCATGCACCACCGACGATGTATCGCAAACGAGCACATCGGCCGCCCGCTCCATGTCGACGAGCCGTTCCGAGGTGAAGAAGCGCGCGTTGGGTGCTTCCAGGCCACGATAGGCTGCGAACAATTCCTCCGGGCACTTCGGGTGCAAGGTGAGCAACCACTGCCGGTCGCCACGCGCGATCATGGCACGCAGCGGTTCGACCATCGCGGGTGCACTACTCAGGCGGTGACTGAAGGTGGATGCATACATGACGACGGGG
Source organism: Luteibacter sp. KNZ12-1A (assembly GCF_056755675.1). Classification (NCBI taxonomy): domain Bacteria; kingdom Pseudomonadati; phylum Pseudomonadota; class Gammaproteobacteria; order Lysobacterales; family Rhodanobacteraceae; genus Luteibacter; species Luteibacter sp. KNZ12-1A. The sequence goes on from NZ_JBPGXU010000100.1 coordinate 4,793, forward strand.
CGACCATCCGCGGGCATATCGAGCGTCGTTGCCGATGCGGGCCCGAACAGCGGGTCCAGCTTCGGCCAACCCGTTTCGCGTACCGCGAAGTAGCCGTGTTCCCGCGCGAGCGCCTCGAAAGGCAGCGTGGTGGACGGACCCTGCGTGACATAGAGATCGAAGAAACCGCGGATCGCGAAGTGACCCCGATCCGGCTCGCGCTTCTGCGCATTGAAGCCATGGAACACCTGCACCTTGATCCCGGGCAAGGCGGGCGAAACCCAGTTGGCCGCGCAATACACGGCTTCCGGATGCAGCGCCCTCGCCTCACGCAGGCTGCGCACTCGGCGTTCGTCCGCCGCGAGTTCCGCCGCCACCGCCGCCGGTACCACCCAGCCCACTTCCTGGCCGCGAGCCTGCGCCGCCGCGGCCAGCGGACGCAGGATCGGCAACGCGTAGGTTTCGGTGGCGAACATCAGGCACGCGCTCAAGGGCGGCACTCCACGCTGGACGACGTGGCATTATGACGGCTCGATACCCGACACCGCACCCCGATGACCCGACGCCCCATTTCCCTTTGCGTGATCACCCAGAACGAGGCCGATCGCATCGGGGACTGCCTGGCGTCGGCTGCGCCGTTCTGCGACGACCTGGTCGTGGTCGATGGCGGTTCCACCGACGACACCGTCGCCATCGCGCGAAATGCCGGGGCACGGGTGATCTCACGGCCGTTCGACGGTTTCCGCAGCCAGAAGGCGTTCGCGGTGGCCCAGGCCACGAACGACTGGGTGCTCTGCCTCGATGCGGACGAACGCGTCGGGCCCGAACTGAGGGCCGTGATCGAGCAAGCGTGTGACGAGGGATTTCGCGGCGCGGCGGGCTTTCGCTTCTATCGCCGCAACGATTTCTTCGGCCGCTTCATGCTCCACGGCAATGCGGGCGCGGACAAGGTCTTGCGCCTGTTCGATCGCCGCCAGGGCGGCTGGCGTGGCCCGCGAGAGATCCACGAGTCGGTGAGCGTCGACGGCGAGGTACGGATGTTGCCCGGCTTCCTCGACCATTACCCGTATCGCTCGCTTTCGGAGCTGATGGCCAAGCAGGAGCGCTACGCGCACATGATGGCCACCGAGGAATTCGCCGCGGGCAAGCGTGCCACGCTCGCCCAGATCGTGGTGAGCCCGATGTGGCGATTCTTTCGTGGCTACGTGTTGCGCGCGGGGTTCCTCGACGGTTGGCGCGGCATCGTCTATGCCCTGCTCCGCGTGGAATACGTGCGGCGAAAGTACGTGAAGCTGTGGTTGCTGCAGCACGGCCAGAAGGCCTGAGCCGCTCAGAGGCGGAGCAGCTGCGCCGCGCTTTCGACCATGTCCGCCGCGATCGCGGTCGCCGAGACCTCTCGGGCCATGGCTGCGGATTGCCCCGCCCACAGCGGCTGGAAATCGCCGTTGCCGCGCGCTTCGGCGATCTTGCGTAACGGCGTCAGCGGTCCACCCGCCAGCGGGAACGGCAAGGCATCGTCGGACAAGGGGCCCACTTCCCGCATGATCCGGTTGATCACGCCGCGCGCGGGCCGTCCGGTGAGCACATTGGTGATCGCCGTGTTGTCGTCGCGTGCCGAACGGAGCGCCTGGCGATGCACATCCACGCTGGTCGACTCGTCCGAAAGCAGGAAGGCGCTGCCTACCTGCACGGCCGAGGCACCCAGGCACAGCGCCGCCGCCATGCCACGCCCGTCGGCGATGCCACCGGCCGCGATCACGGGAATGGTCAAGGCGTCGACCAGTTGCGGTACGAGGGCCATGGTGCCCGGCTGGGCCGACATGTCATCGGTGAGGAAGTTGCCGCGATGGCCGCCGGCCTCGTAGCCCTGCGCGATGACCGCGTCGCAACCGCGCTGTTCCAGCCAGCGACCCTCGGCCACCGTGGTCGCCGAGGAAAACACCACCGAACCGATGGCCTTCACGCGCGCTAACAGGGGTTCCTCCGGCAGGCCGAAGTGGAAGCTCACCACTTCCGGGCGCAACGCCTCGACCATGGCGCACATGGCATCGTCGAACGGCGCGCGGCCACCTGCGGCGGGCAGGTCGCTCGCGTCGACCCCGAACTCGTCGTAGTAGGGAGCGAGCCGCGCCAGCCAGCGCGCCATGGCATCGGCATCCGGCGTGACGGACCGGTGCGCGAAGAAGTTGAGGTTGATCGGCGCGCGTACCGCGGCACGGTACGCCTCGACCTCGGCGGTCGCCTTCTCCACGCTGATCGAGGAACACGGGATGGCGCCGAGCCCACCGGCCCGCGCCACGGCGATAGCCAGCGCGGACAGGCCGGACCCCGCCATCGGCGCCAGCAGCAGGGGCTGGTCGATCGACAGGAGGTCGAGGATACGGCGGTCGGTCCAGGCAGGCACGGGGAAGCTCGCGGGCGACAGGTGCCGCGTGATTATAGCTCGCCGTTCATCACCGCAGGCCCGCCTTTCGTCCCTTGACCCGCTGTTTTCCTCACTTCACGGGCGACACGCGCTCAGCACGGTGCAAAGCTCCGTCCACCCTAACGGACGCCCGTGCGTCCTCCACGAGGCTTCTTCCATGGATCGACGCACCCTGCTCAAGACCGCCTTGGTCCTGCCGCTGCTTCCCTATGCCCTGAAGCTGGACGCTTTCACCGCGACGCGCGCGGCCACGCGCGTGCGCCCGGGTTCGGCGGGCTGGCCCACCCCGGCGCAATGGCAGGCGTTGAACCGAGAGGTGGGCGGTCGCTTGTCCGTGCCCCGCTCTCCTTTCCTCGGCGATGCGGCCACCCGCGCCGAAGCGCTCGCCCAGCTGGCGAACCCCTTCTACATCGGCGACCAGGTGGCATTGACCCAGACCAGCGGCTACTTCGGGGCCTGGATGTCCCGGCCGAGCGCTTATGCCCTGACTGCCGAGAGTGCGGAGGACATCGCCGCCGCCGTGAAATTCGCCCGCAAGCACGGCGTCCGCCTGGTCGTGAAAGGCGGTGGCCACAGCTACCAGGGCACCTCCTGCGCCGCCGACTCGCTGCTGGTCTGGACACGAAGGATGAACCGCGTGGAGATGCACGATGCCTTCATCCCCAGCGGCGCGGCGCCGGGTACACGCCCCGTGCCTGCGGTCGACGTGGGCGCCGGGGCCATGTGGATCGACGCCTATGGCGAGGTGACCACCCGGGGTGGCCGCTATGTCCAGGGTGGCGGCTGCACCACCGTCGGCGTCGCGGGACTCGTGACCGGCGGAGGATTCGGCAGCTTCTCCAAGCGTTTCGGCACCGCCGCGTCGAACCTGCTGGAAGCCGAGGTGGTCACCGCCGACGGCGAGATACGCGTCGTGAACGCTCACCGCGAACCGGAACTCTTCTGGGCCCTCAAGGGTGGCGGCGGTGGTTGCGTCGGTATCGTCACGCGCCTGACCTTGCGCACCCACGACTTGCCGGACACCGTCGGCGCGGTGTTCGGCGAGATCCAGGCCGATTCCGAGGAAGCCTATCGTGCGCTGGCGTCGGAAGCCTTGCGCTTCTATCGCGATGCCTTGTGCAACCCGCACTGGGGCGAGCAGATCGGTTTCCGGGACCAACGCAGGATGTCCGTGGCGATGGTGTTCCAGGGCCTGGACCGCGCGGCCGCCGAGGCCGCCTGGGCACCCTTCATCGACTGGGTGAAGCAACGCCCGGCGTACTCGTTCCGCAAACCGCTCCAGGTGCTCGCCATGCCGGCGCGCCACTACTGGGACGCGGACTTCTTCCGCGAGCATGCACCTGACGTGGTCGTCGCCGACGCGCGCGAGGGCGCGCCGCGCGACCACATCCTCTGGAAAGGCGATCAGGGGCAGGTGGGTTGGTACATCCATGGCTATGCGTCGGCGTGGATGCCCTCGCGTTTCCTTGGCGATGGCGAACGCGAGGCGCTGGCGGCGGCGATATGCGATGCCGCGAGCCGGATGGACGTGGGCCTGCACTTCAATAAAGGTCTTTTCGGCGCTCCGCCGGAAGCCATCGCCGCGAGCCGTGACACGGCGACGAATCCCGCCATGCTCGACGCCTTCGCCCTCGCGATCATCGGCAACAGCGGCGATCCCGCTTATGAAGGACTGCCGGGCGCGCACGTGGATGAAGCACGGGCGAAAGACGGCGCGGCCAGGGTCAAGGCGGCATACGCGCGTCTCTTGAAGACGGTTCCCGGCGCCGGCTCGTATGTTTCGGAAAGCGACTATTTCCAGCAGGACTGGCAACGCGCCTTCTGGGGCGGCAACTACACGCGCCTCGCCAAGGCGAAGCGTCGTTACGATCCCGACCGCCTGTTCCTCGTGCACCACGGCGTGGGCAGCGAAGGCACCGATGCCTGATCGCCGCCCGGGTCAGGCCACGGGCGGCAACGTGTCGAGGAACTTGTCCAGGGTCACCGGATAGTCGCGCACGCGCACGCCGGTGGCGTTGTACACCGCGTTGGCGACGGCCGCCGCGACCCCGCATATGCCCAATTCACCCACGCCCTTGGCCTTCATCGGCGAAGACATGGGATCGGTCTCGTCGAGGAAGATCACGTCCTGGTGCGGGATGTCGGCATGCACGGGCACTTCGTATCCGGCGAGGTCGTGGTTGACGAAGAAGCCCAGGCGCCGGTCCACCACGAGTTCTTCCATCAGTGCCGCGCCGACGCCCATCGTCATCGCCCCGATCACCTGGCTGCGTGCCGACTTCGGATTGAGGATGCGTCCGGCGGCGCAGACCGCCAGCATGCGGTCGATGCGGATCTCTCCCGTGGCCGCGTCGACGCGCGCTTCGACGAAGTGCGCGCCGAAGGTCGATTGCTGGTAGCGCTTGCTCAGGTCGCCGTATTCCATGCTGTCCTCGGCGACCACCTCGCCGTCCGCCGCGGCCTGCGCGATCGGCACGCTGCGCCCGCCCGCGCCCACCTTGCCGTCCTCGAAATTGGCCGCATCAGGGTCCAGTCCCAATTTCCGGGCGATGGCCTGGCGCAATTTCACGCATGCGGCGTAGACACCCGCCGTCGAGCTGTTGCCACCCCACTGCCCGCCCGAACCGGACGAAACGGGAAACGTCGAATCGCCAAGGCGTACGTCGATGCGATCCAGCGGCAGGCCCATCATCTCGGCGGCGGTCTGCGCGATGATCGTGTAGCTGCCCGTGCCGATGTCGGTCATGTCGGTTTCCACGATGACGCGCCCGTTGCGATCCAGGCGCACGCGGGCACCGGACTTCATCACGAGGTTGTTACGAAACGCGGCCGCCACGCCCATGCCCACGAGCCAGCGCCCGTCACGTGTCGTCGCGGGACGCGGCGCGCGGCGTTCCCAGCCGAAGCGTTTCGCCCCCGTGCGCAGGCATTCGACCAGCCGGCGTTGCGAGAACGGACGGTCGGGCTTTTCCGGATCGACCTGGGTGTCGTTGAGGACCCGGAACTCGATCGGATCCATGCCGAGCTTCTCGGCCATCTCGTCGATCGCGATCTCGAGCGCCATCAATCCCGATGCTTCGCCTGGCGCACGCATGGCGTTGCCTTCGGGAAGATCGAGCACGGCAAGGCGGGTGGCCGTCATGCGGTCGGCGCCGGCATAGAGCAGCCGCGTCTGTTGCACCGCCGTTTCCGGATCGCCGCCCGGAAGGTCGCCCGACCAGCTCTCGTGGCCGATGGCCTGGATCTTCCCGTCTTTCGAGGCACCGATACGGATTCGCTGGATCGTCGCGGGGCGGTGCGTCGTATTGTTGATCATGAAAGGACGCGGCAAGGCCACCGCCACGGGACGTCTGGCGGCCCGTGCGCCGAGTGCGGCAAGCAATGCGTCGGAGCGGACGAAGAGCTTGCCGCCGAAGCCGCCGCCGATGTACGGCGAAACGAGCCGTACGTTCTCCTTCGGAATGCCCAGCGTGAGCGCGACATCGCCCCGCCCCCAGTCGATCATCTGGTTCGACGTCCACAAGGTGAGCTTGTCGCCTTCCCATGCCGCGATGGTGGCATGCGGTTCCATCATCGCGTGCGAGTGGTCCGGCGTGGTGTACATGGCATCGAGCTTCACCGCCGAGGCCGCGTAGCCCGCGGCGAAGTCGCCCACCGCCGTATCCGATTTTCCTCGTTCCGGTTTCGTAGCGGTGTCCTTCGCCGCGGCGAGGTCGAATTTGCCGGGAGTGCGGGCGTAATCCACGCGCACGAGCTGTGCCGCGGCGCGTGCCTGCTCGAAGGTTTCCGCGACCACCACCGCGACGGCCTGGTGGTAGTGTTCGATTTCCGGGCCGCCGAGCAAGTTCGCCGTATTGAACTTGCCCTTGCCCAGTTTGCCCGCCGTCTTCGCGGTGACGATCGCCAGCACGCCGGGTGCGCGCTGCGCACGGGTGAGGTCGATCGAGACGATGCGGCCCTTGGCGATGGACGAGCCGACCACATAGCCATAGGCGTGATGGGGAACGGCTTCGTGCTGTTCGTACGCGTAATGCGCGGTGCCCGTGATCTTGAACGGCCCGTCGATGCGGTCCACGGGCTGGCCGACGACCTTCAGGCGATCGATCGGATTGGTGGTGGCGGGAGTGTCGAATTTCATGCCTTCGTCTCCTTCGCTTCGGCGAGGCCCGCCGCGATGGTCCGTTCGACCAAGGTGACCTTGAAGGCATTGCCTTCGGTCGGCTGCGCGCCGGCGAGCAACCGGGTCGCAACGGCCTTGGCTCCCTTCGGGAGTTCGGCTTCCGCCGCCTCCACCCGCCATGGTTTGTGCGCCACGCCACCGAGCGCCACGCGGCCACTGCCATCGGACTGCACGATCATGGCTACCGACACCAGGGCGAACGCATAGGACGCGCGGTCGCGCACCTTGTGATAGAGCTGCGTGCCGCCGACGGGCCTGGGCAAGGTGACGGCGGTGATCAGCTCGCCCGGCACCAGCACGTTTTCGATGTGCGGCGTGTTGCCAGGCAAGGTATGGAAGTCCGCGATGGGGATGCGGCGCGTGCTGCCATCCGGACGCACGGTTTCCACCGTGGCATCGAGCGCACGCATGGCCACGGCCATGTCGCTCGGGTGCACGGCGATGCACGACTTGCTCGCCCCCACGATCGCGTGCTGCCGGCTGAAGCCGCCGATCGCCGCGCAGCCGCTGCCTGGCAAGCGCTTGTTGCAGGCCTGGTTGGTGTCGTAGAAGTACGGGCAACGCGTGCGTTGGAGCAGGTTGCCACCCGTGGTGGCCTTGTTGCGCAACTGGCCGGAGGCACCGGCGAGCAAGGCTCGCGAGAGCAAGGGATAGTCCCGCCTGATCCTCGCGTCGGCGGCGAGGTCGGTGTTGCGGACCATGGCGCCGAGTCGCAGCCCGCCCTCGTCGGTCGGCTCGATCTTGTCGAGGTCCAGCCCGTTGACGTCGACCAGGTGCGCCGGCTCCTCGATGCCGATCTTCATCAGGTCGAGGAGATTCGTTCCGCCCGCGATGAACTTCGCTCCGGGAACGCGCGCTGCCGCGGACGCGGCGGCGGCCGGGGTTGCGGCACGCTCGTAGGTAAACGGCTTCATGCCTTCACCCCCGCCACTTCGGCGATCGCTTCCTGGATATTGGAGTACGCGCCGCAGCGGCAGATGTTGCCGCTCATCCGTTCGCGCAACTCCAAGGGACTTATCCGGGCCCTGGCGGTCAGGTCGGTCGTGGCATGGCTGGGAATGTCGTCGCGTATCTCGTCGAGGACCGCCACGGCCGAACAGATCTGTCCCGGCGTGCAGTAGCCGCACTGGTAACCGTCGTGCTTGATGAAGGCGGCCTGCATCGGATGAAGGCGCGCGGGCGTACCGAGGCCTTCGATCGTGGTGACCTTCGCTCCCTGGTGCATCACCGCCAGGGTGAGGCAACTGTTGATGCGGCGGCCATCGACGATGACGGTGCAGGCGCCGCACTGGCCGTGGTCGCAACCCTTCTTCGTACCGGTGAGATGCATGTGCTCGCGCAAGGCGTCGAGCAGGGTCGTCCGTGTATCCAGGTCGAGCTCCTGCGCCTTGCCGTTGACCTCCATGGCGACCTTGGCGGTGACGGGCGGTCGCGTGCCGTCCTTGGCGGCGGGGGCGGCGACGAGTCCGGGAACGGCGAGCGCCGTTGCCGAGACCGCTCCCATTTTCAGGACTTCGCGGCGCGTGAATTTCCAGTCGTTCGACGGATCCATGGGTCGGTCCTCAGCGCTGTTGGGGTTTGCCTGGACAGGCGGCCGGGGCTAGCTCGCCGAGCGTAGGTCATTCAGGGCCGGGTTTGTAGATCTCGAATCCGCAAGATCTCATATCGATAATTCATGAATGAGCGCCCCGGACGCGCGTTCCGGCGTCGGCGGGCAACGGCATTCCCGTGCCACTAATCGATACGTTGCGCCCGCTCGCCGAGGGCACCGTTCTCGTAGACCGCCAGGGTTCCCGGTTTGCCGCCCTCTCCTTTCTCGAAGTCGAAGCGAAGGTCCTTCTCCATCGCGAAGAAACGCGTGGTCGACTCCGGGTAGAGCGTGGCGACGAAAGCACCGGCCGTGAGCTTCAGGTGATCGCCATCGACAGCGACCACGATGTCGCCGATACGAGCGGAACGATAACGTCCCGCATAGGCGGCGAGCGCCGTGGCCGGCAGTGTCAGGGTTCGCGCCGGCGGGACATACGCCACGGGACCGTGGTCGTAACTGAGCACGCGGTGCATACGCCACGTGCCGCCGGTTTGTTTCCAGAGCGTGGTGAAATCCGCCTGGCCGTCCAGACGTTCGGGCTTTCCGGCTTCGTCCACATAGAAGCGGTGACGGCCAGAGAGGATGGCGAATCCGCCCTTGAGCGGATGAAAGGTGATGGTTTCATCCACTGCCTCACGGCGCAGGCGCATCTTCGGGTCCGCGCAGGGACCCTTCTGCAAGGAATCCAGCAAGCCCTGGCGAGTGGTCGTGAGTCCCGACTTGTCGTGGTAGAACTCGACGTCGGTGGTGATCAGGTCGCCCATCGCATTCATGTCGCAGGCGTTGTACGCCTGCCAGAACCGGCTGTCCGCGGCGCGTACCTGGCTTTCGTCGTCAGCCGCATGGACGGCCGATGTCATGAGGGACATGACGACGAACGAGAGGATGGTGAACGTGGCCCTGGTCATGGCTTCGTCGCGCGCCCTGCGGATTCACCCCGAATCCTCCCACGACGGGTCACACGAAGAACGTATCGAAAGTCACAGGTACGGTAAATCCCGTGGCGGGGGGGGGGGGGGGGGGGGGGGGGGGGGCGCGGGGGGCGGCCGGCGCGCCGGCGTGGGGAGGCGAGGCCCCCCCACCCCCCCCCCCCCGGCGGGGGGGCGCGACCGCCACCACACCCCACC
>NZ_JBPGXU010000101.1:0-13968 GCF_056755675.1 Luteibacter sp. KNZ12-1A
GGTGGGGGCGCTACGCGGCCGGCCCTTCGGGGCGCTGCCGGGCCTCGCGCGTTCCCCACCAGGGCTCGCTTCCGCAATAACCCACGAAAGGCCGTGCTCCCCTACAATGGGCGGTCTCCCACGCCCTCATCGCCCCCAGTGAATCCCACCATCCTTCGTTCCGAACTCCCGACCGGCGCCGAGCCGGCGCGTGCGCGCATCACGGCTGCCTGGCTGCGCGACGAAACCGAGGCCGTCAACGACCTGCTGGCCCAGGCCACCCTGCCCCCGACCGAACGCGAGCACGTGATCGACGTCGCCGCGGGCCTGGTCACGCGCGTCCGCGCGCGGGCCAAGGACCAGAGCGCGGTCGAGTCCTTCATGCGCCAGTACGACCTTTCCTCCGAGGAAGGCGTGCTGCTGATGTGCGTCGCCGAGGCGCTGCTGCGCATTCCCGACAAGGCCACGGCCGACAAGCTCATCCGCGACAAGCTGGGCGAGGCGGACTGGAAGAAGCACCTGGGCCGCAGCGAGTCGCTGTTCGTCAATGCCTCCACCTGGGGCCTGATGCTCACCGGCCACCTGGTGAACCTCGCCGAGGAAACCCGCCACGACTTCAGTTCCGCGCTGCGCCGCCTCGTCGGCCGCGCGGGCGAACCGGTGGTGCGCCTGGCCGTGCGCCAGGCCATGCGGATCATGGGCCACCAGTTCGTGATGGGCCGCACCATCAAGGAAGCGCTCGACCGTTCCGCCGAGAAGGAGCACGCGGTCTACCGCTATTCGTACGACATGCTCGGCGAATCCGCGCTCACCCAGGCCACCGCGGAGCGCTACCAGCAGGACTACCGCGACGCGATCAACGCGCTCGGCGCACGCGGCCCGTTTCCGAACAACCTGGAAGCCCCGTCGATCTCGGTGAAGCTCTCGGCGCTGCATCCGCGCTACGAGGTCGCCAATCGCGCCCGCGCCCGCGCCGAACTGGGCGCGAAGCTGCTCGAACTCTCGCAGCTGGCGTTCAAGAACGGCATCGCCCTATCGGTGGATGCCGAGGAAGCCGATCGCCTCGAGCTCTCGCTCGACATCATCGGCGATGTCTTCGAGCATCCGTCGCTCGAAGGCTGGAACGGACTGGGCATCGTCATCCAGGCCTACCAGAAGCGCGCGCCGTTCGTGATCGACTGGGTCACCGAGAAGGCCCGCGCCACCGGCCGCCGCTGGTTCGTGCGCCTGGTGAAGGGCGCCTACTGGGACGCGGAGATCAAGCGCGCGCAGGAGAACGGCCTTTCCGGCTACCCGGTCTACACGCGCAAGCCCAACACCGACGTCTCCTACCTCGCCTGCGCGCGGCGCCTGTTCGCCGCCGGTGGCGACGCCGTGTATCCGCAGTTCGCCACGCACAACGCGCACACCATCGCCGCGATCCACCACATCGCGCAGGGCCGCCCGTACGAGAACCAGCGCCTGCACGGCATGGGCGCGGATCTCTACGCCGAGGTGATCGGCAAGGACAAGCTCAACGTGCCCTGCCGCGTCTACGCGCCAGTCGGCAGCCACGAGGACCTGCTTCCCTACCTCGTCCGCCGGTTGCTCGAGAACGGCGCGAACACCAGCTTCGTCAATCGCGTGGTCGACGAGAGCGTGCCGGTGCGCGACCTCGTCGCCGATCCGTGCGAAACGGTGCGCGCCTTCGCCTCCATTCCCCACCCCCGCATCCCCTTGCCGGTCAATCTCTACGGTGAACTTCGGAAGAACTCCATGGGCATGAACTTCGCTAACGACAACGAGCTCAACGAACTCGCCGACGCCGTCAACAAGCACAGCGGCCCCTGGACCGCGGCACCGCTGGTCGCCGGCGGCGGCACCGGCGGCGCGAAGGTCGAAGTCACCGATCCGTCGGACCGCCGCCGCATCATCGGCACCGTGGAAAACGCCGATCCGGCCCTGGTCGACCAGGCCCTGGCCGCCGCCGTGAAGGCGCAGCCGGGCTGGGACCGCCTTCCGGCCGCGAGCCGCGCCGCCATCCTCGAACATGCCGCCGAACAGCTGGAGCACAATCGCGCCGAGTTCATCGCGCTGTGCGTGCGCGAGGCGGGCAAGAGCCTGCCGGATGCCATCGCCGAGATCCGCGAGGCCGCCGACTTCCTGCGCTACTACGCCACGATGGCGCGCCGCCTGTTCGGCCAGCCCGAACAACTGCCGGGCCCCACCGGCGAAAGCAACCAGTTGTTCCTCAACGGCCGCGGCGTGTTCGTCTGCATCAGCCCGTGGAACTTCCCGCTGGCGATCTTCCTCGGCCAGGTGGCCGCCGCGCTGGCCGCGGGCAACGCGGTGATCGCCAAGCCGGCCGAGCAGACGTCGCTGGTCGGCTATGCGGCGGTGAGGTTGCTCCACGCGGCAGGCGTGCCGGCGGATGTCCTGCAATATCTGCCCGGCGACGGCGCCACCGTCGGCGCCGCGCTCACCCGCGACCCGCGGGTGGCCGGCGTGGCCTTCACCGGCTCGACCGAAACCGCCTGGGCGATCAATCGCGCGCTGGCCGCACGCAACGCGCCGATCGCAGCCCTCGTCGCCGAGACGGGCGGCCAGAACGCCATGATCGCCGACTCCTCCGCCCTGCCGGAACAGATCGTCAAGGACGTCATCGCCTCGGCCTTCCAGTCCGCCGGCCAGCGCTGCTCCGCGGCCCGCGTGCTGTTCGTGCAGGAAGACATCGCCGACAAGGTGATCGCGATGCTCGCCGGCGCGATGGCCGAACTGAAGGTCGGCGATCCGGGCCTGCTGTCGACCGACGTGGGCCCCGTGATCGACGAGGACGCCCGCCAGATCCTCGTCGACCACGCCGCGCGCATGGATCGCGAGGCGAAGAAGATCGCCGAGGTCGCACTGCCGGAATCCGCCGCCCATGGCACGTACTTCGCCCCGCGCGCGTACGAGATTCCGTCGCTGGCCACGCTCACCCGCGAGATCTTCGGTCCCGTGCTGCACGTGATCCGCTGGAAGGGTTCGGAACTGGACAAGGTCGTCGAGCAGATCAACGGCACCGGCTTCGGCCTCACGCTGGGTATCCACAGCCGCATCGACGACACGATCGAGTACATCCAGAGCCGCGCACGCGTGGGCAACTGCTACGTCAACCGCAACCAGATCGGCGCGGTGGTCGGCGTGCAGCCGTTCGGCGGCGAGGGTCTCTCGGGTACCGGTCCGAAGGCAGGAGGACCGCACTACCTGCTCCGCTTCGCCGGCGAACGCACGCTCACCATCAACACCACCGCCGCGGGTGGCAATGCATCCCTGCTGACGATCGGCGAATAACGCCGACAATCCAGCTACCACGACCGCGCCCGTGAGGGCGCGGTTTTTTTGCTTCGCGGAAGCCTTGATACGGCTCGGCTTCGTCATCGCGGTTGTTTGTGCGTCGAGGCAGCGGGAGCCGCCATCGCTAAGCCGTTTCGGCAAGACGCGACCCACGCTACGTCGGGCTGGAGAATACCGAAGCCGCCGAATGCAATCCCTCGGTGGCCATTCCCGATCAGCCCTGTCATTGACCGGTCCTCCCGCACGCCTACGCCATAAGGCGTATTGCGACGCGCACAAGTACCTTGCTTAGCTAGTGGTTCACCAGGGAGGGTTGCGACATGACGTTGCCACTACGGATCATGCCCGTGTCATCCACGGGTTCGAGGAATGCGTTGCCGGGAGTTCCGACCGGCCGGATGGAGCGAGGCGGGAAGACCCACTCATGGGACGATCCGCGCCTGCGTTCGTTGCTCGAAGGCAACGGAGGCGTGCTTGGCCCTTGCGCGATCGAGCAGCACTTCGGCGATGAACACCTCGGCCTCGTCAGGGCGGGAGGGATGCTCGCGCTGCCCGCGCTCGTGATCGTCGCGGGCGAGGCCGATGCGATCATCGAGCAATCCGACGACGGCAACGTACTGACCGGCCGGCGTAGTTCCTCGAACGACTGCCGGCTGATCTTCCGGCATGCGTACGGGCGCGTGCGCTGCACATTGCGTACCGTGGGTAACACGGGAGATGTGCATATCGGGCTACTCGAGCATCGGCGTTTCGACGAGGTGCAGGCCATCAACCTCATGCGCCCAAGGGGCAACCGCGGCGACACGCGCGGCAGCCTGTGGACGACGATTGAATACTACGCCGACCCCCTGTGCGAATTGCAGGGCATCGCATGGCGTGGCGGGCTCATACAAATCGCGAGCATCTCGCTGTCGCCCTGAGCGATGTAAAACGCAATCCCAACTTGCGATCGTACCCTTGTCAGCCGCACTCCTCCGCGCGCGCTGCTATGCTGCGCGCGGCCAATGAGGCCGCACTGACATTCCAGGGAGGAATGAATTGAAACGCAAGCTACTATCCACGCTCGTTCCGGCATTCATCGCACTCGCTCCAGGCACCGCATGGTCGGCGCGCGGTGTCGATCTCGAAACCTTCGACCAGGCCCGTGCCGGCATCATCCAACCGGGCGACGAACTCAAGCTCGAACATTTCCGCATCGCCGCTGCGCATGACGGCGCCGCTGTCATCAAGCCCGTCGAACAGCCGGATGGCCTCGCCTACGGTCTCGCATTAGGCGGTGTCGAACGGGCCGGGTCCGCTTCGGTCGACATTCAATTCGATAAACCGCTGCGAAGCGTGGCATTCACCGTCGTCTTGCCGCCTGGCGCGCCGGCACTCGCATCCACGGCCACCCTCTACATCGATGAACTCGAGCGCCAGTCGCTCATGCTCCAGCACGGCACGACGGCCAACCGGCTGCGGCTCGCCATGAGCGTGCCGGAAGGGCAAGTCTTCAACAGGCTTTCCCTGCAATTGCAGCGCGGCGCGTACATCGACGGCGTCGAAATGCATTCGCCCCCCGTTGCCGACGGTACGCTGATCGACTTCGACGAGACCCCTTCGGGCCCGCTACAGGGCTTGATCAACCAGGATCACTACATGATCCTCGCCAATTCCAGTGGACTGGAAATCGCACCCGCCAGCGATGGGAATACCTCGGGACAGGTGCTGAGCAGCACCGAGGCGACGGGCAACGATGCCGTCCTGATGTACCGCACGGAACGCAACTCCTTCGATCTTACCGTCGTACCCGATCCGGCGGGCGAGCCCGCCACGATCGAGTTCCTCGGCGCCGGCGACTTCGCCATGCTGCACTCGATTCGCGTCGATCCGGCGGGCGGGCCGCAACGCCTGTCGTTCACGGCTCCGAGAGGATCGAGCCTGCAGGGCATACGCTGGACGGGCGGAAAGCTGCGCATCGACGAGGTGATGCTTCGATCCAGATAAGGAAAGGGCCCCTCGGGGCCCTTTCTCATATCGACGCGGATCGGAACTTACTTCAACCCGCGATCCTTGAGCATCGGCTCGATGCTCGGGTCCTTGCCGCGGAAATCGCGATAGAGCTTGCCCAGTTCGACGGTATTTCCCCGGGAAAGGATCTTGTCACGGAAGACCTGACCGTTCTCGCGGGTGAGCCCGCCGTGCTCCTTGAACCACTGGAAGGCATCGGAATCGAGCATCTGCGTCCACAGGTAGGCGTAGTAGCCGGCGGCGTAACCGTTGCCCCATATGTGTTGGAAGTAGCTCGAACGATAGCGCGGAGGCACCTGCGGCAGCGTGAAGCCGGCGTTCTTCAGCGCGCCGGCTTCGAACGCGTCCACATCTTGCTTGGCGCCACCGGGCGGCAGCATGTGCCACTGCATGTCCAGCAGGGCAGCGGAAATCAACTCGCTCATCGCGTAGCCCTGGTTGAAGCTGCGCGCCTTCTTGATCTTCTCCACCAGCTCGGCCGGCATGGGCGCGCCGGTCTGGTAGTGCTTCGCGTAATGGGCGAATACCTGTGGATCGGATGCCCACTGTTCGTTCAGCTGCGAGGGAAACTCGACGAAATCGCGCGCGGTACTGGTGCCGGAAAGCGAGGGGTACTGCGCATCGGCGAACAGGCCGTGCAAGGCGTGACCGAACTCGTGGAACATCGTGGTCACGTCGTCGAACGATAGCAGGGCCGGCTGGCCCGCGGCCGGCTTGGTGAAGTTGGCGACGTTGTACACCACCGGTTTGGTGCCGAACAGCTTCGACTGGTCGACGAGGTTGCTCATCCAGGCGCCGCCGTTCTTGTTGTCGCGCTTGAAGTAGTCGCAATAGAACAGCGCCATCGAGGTACCGTCCTTGTCGAACACCTCGAATACGCGCACATCCGGCTGCCATACCGGGATGTCCTTGCGTTCCTTGAAGGTGATGCCGTAGAGCTGGGTGGCCGCGTAGAACACGCCGTTCTGCAGCACGTTGTCGAGCTCGAAGTACGGCCTGATCTGCGCCTCGTCCAGGTCGTACCTGGCCTTGCGAACCTTCTCGGCGTAGTGATCCCAATCCCAGGCCTGCACCTGGAAACCACCGTTCTCCTGGTCGATCACCTGCTGGATATCCTTCGATTCCGCCGTCGCGCGGGCGACGGCGGCGGGCGCCAGGCGTTCCATGAATTTCTCGGCCGCCTCCGGCGTCTTCGCCATCTGGTCGTCGAGCTTCCACGCCGCGTAATTCGGGAATCCGAGCAGCTTCGCGCGGTCGGCGCGCAGCTGTGCGATACGGGTAATGATCTGGCGGGTATCGTTGGCGTCACCGTGTTCGGCGCGTTCCCACGAGGCCTTGAACAGTTTCTCGCGCGTGGCGCGATCGTTCATCGCCTGCAGTGGGGGCTGCTGTGTCGTGTTCTGCAAGGTCACCACGTATTTGCCGTCGAGCTGACGGTCCTTGGCAGCCGCGGCGGCGGCATCGATATCGGCATCGGACATGCCGTCGAGCGCCTTCCTGTCGTCGACCACCAGGGCGGCGGCCTTGGTCGCGGCCAGCAGCTGGTTGGTGAATTTCGTGCTGAGCGTCGACTCTTCCTTGTTCAGCTCCTTGAGCTTGCCCTTGTCCGCTTCGGAAAGCTTCGCGCCCTCATGGACGAAATCGTCGTAGGTCACCTGGAGGAGACGGGCGGATTCCGGATCGAGGTTCAGCGAAGCGCGCTTCTCGTAGAGTGCTTCCACCCGCTTGAACAGCTTGTCGTTGAGGTAGATCGCATCGCTGTGCGCGGCGAGCTTCGGCGATTCCTCTTCCTCGACCTTCTGCAAGGTGTCGTTGGTGTTGGCACCGGTGAGCGTGCTGAACACGTTCTCGACGCGCTTGAGCAGGACGCCGGTCTTCTCCAGGGCGACGACGGTGTTCTCGAACGTGGGCTCCTCCGGCGCGTTGGCGATCGCCTCGACCTCGGCCAGCTGCTGCTTCATGCCTTCTTCCAGCGCGGGCTGGAAATCCGCATCCACGATCTTGTCGAACGGCGGTGCCTGGAACGGCAACGAACTCTGGGTCAGCAACGGGTTCTCGTGCGCGGTGGACGCCGCGGTCGTCGCGGGCGCGGGCGCGCTTCCCGGCGAGGCGGGCGCGGCGGCCTTGTCGGCCTCGTTGGACGACGAACAAGCGGCGGTAAGGGCGATCGAAGTGGCGATCACGAGTGTGCGGACCTTGAGCATGGTCGAGGTATCCCCTGACGGTGAAAGTCACCGACTCTAGCCGTGGTGGCGTATCCGGAACAACCGCCATCCGTCAGGGCGTTCTATCGCCGACAAGGCCGGCGATGTCTTACCGGGTGTCGCGAAGCTCCCAGCTGGATCCGATCAACAGATTCAGGCGGTGTTTCACGATCCGCATCGGCAACGAGGTGGTGAGCTTCACGTCGTTGCGGTCGTTCGAGAGTTCGCCCGTGGCGGAGGCGGAAGCATCCGTCACCCCGAGGCCGGGATCGACCTCGTCCGGCTCCGGCTGCCTGGCGCGCCAGCGCTGGAACAGGTTGTCACTGCGCATCGCATCGGCGATGTCGGCGGCCAGTTTCTCCGGGCCGATGCCTTCGAAGGAAAGGTCAGGGTCCGGGCCCTTCGCCTTGCTCATGTCCTTGACGGAAAGATAGTAGGTGGTCATGACCGACTAGTTAGGATGAAACGCGTGAAGGGGCCGTCAGCCCAGCGGGCCGAGGTCGATGAGAACGGCCGCGTCGGCAGGCGCCACGCGGTAGGGCAACACGCCCAGGCAGGGCGCGGGCAGGTGGTCGCGCAAGGTCTGGATGTTTTCCTCCAGGAGGGGCATCGCCGGCTCGATCGTGTTGGCGATCCAGCCGGCCAGTCGACAACCATCGGCCTGTATCGCCCGTGCCGTGAGGCGCGCATGACTGATGCAGCCCAGGCGCACTCCCACCACCAGCACCACGGGCAGGTCCCAGCGTGACGGCATGTCTTCGGTCGACATGCCTGTCGCCAGCGGCACCATCCAGCCACCCACGCCTTCGACCACGACGCGGTCGTAATCGCGCGCCAGCGACTGGAAGGCCGCGTCGAGTGGCGGCCACTCGATGGCGCGTCCGGCGCGCGCGGCGGCCAGGTGCGGCGCGACAGCTTCCTCCAGCGCCACGGGATTGACCCTTTCATAGGCGGGAGGCGGTGCGCTGGCGGCCTGCAAGTCCAGGGCATCCTGGTTGCGCATGCCTTCCGGATATCGTGCGGAACCGCTGGCGACGGGCTTCATGCCGGCCACGCGCTCGCCCGCCCTGCGGAACGCATGGACGAGGGCCTGGGCCGCGTGCGTCTTGCCGATGCCCGTGTCGGTACCGGCGACGAAGATATGGCGCGACATCGTGCAACAGCCTTGCGGAATACGGGACGTGGCACCATACACCGCTTCGCCCACGAATCGCTCCAGGAACCGCCATGTTCGAAACCAAGGCCATCGCCACCGACGACAAGGCCACCCTGTACGCCGAGCTGGTCCAGCAGGCCGAGGGCCTGATGCATGGCGAGCCGGACACGATCGCCAATGCCGCCAACTTCGCCGCGCTCGTCTACGACGCCGTGCCCGACCTCAACTGGGCTGGCTTCTACCTGTTCGACGGCACCGAACTGGTCGTGGGACCGTTCCAGGGCAAGCCCGCCTGCATTCGCATCGCCCTGGGCCGTGGTGTCTGCGGTACCGCCGCGCAGACGCGACAAACGCAGGTGATTCGCGACGTGCACGAGTTCGACGGCCACATCGCCTGCGACGCGGCATCGAATTCCGAGATCGTGGTGCCCCTGGTGAAGGCCGACGGCAGCCTGTTCGGCGTGTGGGACGTCGACAGCCCGTCGGTCGCCCGCTTCGACGACGAGGATCGCAAGGGCATGGAAGCGTTGTGCCGCGCCTTCATGGCGACGCTGGCCTGAAAGAATCGTCACCTACCTTCGGGTGGGAAGCTGTAAGACCAGCCGAAGGTAGCCGCGTCAGAGTTCGTGTGGGCGCGGTGTCGCCAGCAGTTCCATCACTCGGGCGCGCGCTTCTTCCACGCCGGTTTTCGCGGTGGAGGAAAAGACCTGCGCCGTGCCGGGCACGCCGTTCGCACGGAAGTCCTTGCGCAATGCCTCCAGCGCGGCCGATGCCTGCCCACGCGAGAGCTTGTCGGCCTTGGTCAGCAATACGTGGCAAGGTAGCTCGGTAGCCGCGCAGAAATCGAGCATCGTCCGGTCGAAATCCTTCAGCTCGTGGCGGATGTCCACGATCAGGACGATGCCACGCAAGCTGCGGCGCATCTTCAGATAGGCGTCGATCTCGCCGCGCCAATGCTGGCGCATCGCCTCGGGCACCTTGGCGTAACCATAGCCGGGCAGGTCGACCAGGCGGGCGTCGACGGGCGCGGCACCCTCCCGCTTCAGCGGCGGCAGGTCGAACACCACCATCAACTGCGTGCGCCCGGGCGTCTTCGAGGTCCGGGCCAGGCCGTTATGCCCCGTGAGCGCGTTCAATGCGCTCGACTTGCCCGCGTTGGAACGCCCCGCGAAGGCCACTTCGGCACCCTGGTCGTAGGGAAGCTGGGTGATTTCGTGGGCGGCCAGCACGAAACGGGCGCCATTGAGGGGATTGGAGGACATGGATAAGTGGCCGGCGGGGCGCAGGGAAACGGAGGCCCGGCAGTGTATGCGATCGGGCGTGGCGACGCGCGCGACGCGGTTTGACCGGGCTCTCCCGCGCCCCCCATAATCTTTTGGTTGAGACGCGGCAGGGTACGCGTCCCGGTCCGGAAAGTTCCCCCTTGGAGAGACTTATGAAGTTTCGGCACGCCGCCGCTGCCATCACCGCGTTGCTCGTCATGCATGCAGCCGCGGGCCAGACCGCAACTCCCGCCAAGCCGGCGAGCGCGCCGGCTCCGGCCGCCACGGCCGCCGCCAAGCCGGGCGCGAATCCGGCCACCGATCCAGCCACTCCGGGCATGCCGGCAGCCGAAACGGCCACCGCGCCCGCGGGTGCCACGGCCGCGCTGAAGCCGGGTGACGCCACGGCCGGACAGGGCAAGGCCGCCGCCTGCGGTGCCTGCCACGGCATCGACGGCAATTCCACCGACCCGCAGTACCCGCGCCTCGCCGGCCAGAGCGAGCAGTACATCGCCGCGCAGCTGGCGGACTTCAAGTCGGGCAAGCGCATGAACCCGATCATGGTCGGCTTCGCGCAACCGCTGTCCGAGCAGGACATGCACGACATCGGCGCCTACTTCGCCGGCAAGGCGTCCCTGCCCGGCGTGGCCGACCAGGCGCTGGTCGAGCAGGGCCAGACGATCTATCGCCAGGGCGATGTCGACCGCGGCATCCCCGCCTGCATGGCGTGCCACGGCCCGGACGGCCGCGGCAATCCGGGAGCGCACTATCCGCAGCTCACCAGCCAGCATGCGAAGTACGTCGAGGCCCGCCTGAAGGGCTGGCACGACGGCGGCACGCCGAACGACGGCCCGCACACCAAGATCATGGTCTCGATCGCGCAGAAGCTCGACGACAAGGACATCGCGGCCGTGGCCAGCTATATCGAAGGCCTGCATACGAACGAACCGACGGCCGCCGCACCCGCGACGCCCTGATGGCGTTAAAGTTGGAAGATCGGACGGGCCCTTCGGGCCCGTTCCTGTTTAAGAAGGTAAGAAAAGGACCCCACATGCGTATGCGCCTTCCCCTCCTCTGCGCCGCCCTGATCGGCCTCGCCGCCTGCGGCTCGGGCAACAACGACAGCGCCACGGCACCGCCCGCCGCCTCGACCGCGGCCCCGGCGGCGACGCCGGCCTCGCCCTCCACGGCGGCGGCCACGCCCGCGCCCGCGACGACGGCCGCACCGGCCGCCAGCGGCAGCGCCACGCCCACACCCGCACCGGTCGCGAGCGCCGCCGCCGACGACGACAATCGTCCCGCCGCGAAGCCGTTCGTCGATGACGGCAAATGGGTCGAAGGCAAGCATTACTTCCGCATCGATCCCGTCCAGCCGACCAGCACGCCTGGCAAGATCGAGGTCACCGAGGTGTTCTCGTACGGCTGCCCCGCCTGCTTCCAGTTCCACGGCGTGGTGGACGAGCTGGCCAAGAGCCTGCCCAAGGGCGCGGTCATGACCTATACCCCCGCCTCGTTCCGCCCGGACGAGAACTGGCCGCTGCTGCAGCGCGCCTATCTCACGGCACAGGCCTTCGGTGTCGACAAGCAGAGCCACGATGCCTTCTTCGACGCCGTGTTCAAGAGCGGCGAACTCGGCATCATGGACCAGCAGTCCGGCAAGCCGAAGGCCCAGTCGGCATGGCCGACCATCGACGACGTGGCCAAGTTCTACGTCAAGTACGGCGTCAAGCCCGACGAATTCGTCGCCACGGCAAACTCCTTCACCATCAACACCAAGATGAAGCGCGCCGATGAACTGATCCGCGCCTACGAGGTCGATAGCACGCCGACAATCGTCGTCAACGGCAAGTACCGGCTGACCCCGATCACCGCCGGCGGCTATCCGCAGGCGGTCGAGCTCACCCAGTGGCTCGTCAGCAAGGAAGCCGCGGGCAAGTAACCGCGCACTCGACCCACTTCGGAGACATCCATGTTCAAGCGTCTTTCGCTCCTCTTCGTCGGCCTGGCCATGACCGCCGCCTGCAGCGCGCGCCCCGCCGACGACGCATCCACCCCGGCCTATGCCGAAGGCACGCAGTACGTGGCCACCGGTACGCCGCAACGCCTCGACCCGAAGAACGGCAAGGTGGAGGTCGTCGAGGTGTTCTCGTACGGCTGCATCCATTGCGCGCATTACGAGCCGAAGGTCGAGCAGTTGCAGAAGGAACTGCCCAAGGGCGTGGTGTTCCACGCCATCCCCGCGGCGTTCAACGACGCCTGGCTGCCGTATGCGCAGGCCTATTACGCGGCGAAGAAGCTCAACGCGCTACCGGCCACGCACGCCGCGTTGTTCAAGGCCATCCATGAAGAGCATTACCCGTTGCGCACGCTCGACGAACTCGCCGACTGGTATGCCCAGCATGGCGTGGACAAGGCGAAGTTCCTCGCCGCCGCCAACAGCGCCGAAACACGCGACCGCATCCTTGCCGACACCAAGCTGATCCAGGCATGGGGCATCGACGGCACGCCGACCATCGTCGTGGACGGCAAGTACCGCAGCGCCCAGATCAAGGACTTCGACGAGCTTAACGGCGTTTCGAAGTTCCTGGTCGACAAGGAATTGAAGGACGGCAAGTAAGCCCTTCCCCATCGATGCCCTCCGTTCACACGGCGGAGGGCATCCTCTGGCCTCCCGGCCAGTCGAGACCCCACGCCGTATCATGACCCGCGCCACGCCGAATCCATCGCCCGCTCCCGAGCGCACATTGCGCCTGTTGAGCTGCAACATCCTCGCCGGCGCGAGCGTGCAGCGTTACAGCGATTATTTCACCCGCAGCGTCAACGCCGTGCTGCCCGGCCGGACGAAACTGGCGAACCTGGATTCGCTGGCCGAGTTGCTTCACGAGTTCGACGTCGTGGGCTTGCAGGAAGCCGATGCCGGCAGCCTGCGTTCGGGTTTCCTCAACCAGACCCGCTACATCGCCGAAGCGGCCGGCATGCCCTACTGGAGCCACCAGCCGAACCGGCCGATGGCACGCGTGGCGCATTCGGCCAACGGCCTGCTGAGCCGTATCGAGCCCAGCGAGGTCATCGACTATCCGCTGCCTGGCCGGATCAAGGGCCGCGGCGCGCTCTTCGTCCGTTTCGGCCATGGGCCCGATTCGCTGGTGGTGGTCATCGCGCATCTCTCGCTCGGCGCGGCGGCGCGCCTGGGCCAGCTCGCCTTCATCGCCGAACTGCTCGCACCGTATCCACATGCGGTGCTGATGGGCGACCTCAACACCGAGCCGGCCAGCTTCGAGATGCGTCATCTCTTCGACAAGACCGCCCTGCAACCACCTTCGGTGGCGACCCCGACCTTCCCCAGCTGGAAGCCGCGGCGCGCCCTCGACCACATCCTCACCTCGGCGGACATCAAGCTCGAGCGCACGTGGACCTTGCCGCGCGCCTTCTCCGACCATTTGCCGCTGGCCGCCGAGATCCGCCTGCCGATCGCCCTCGCCCAGGCATCCGGCGCGGCGTCATTGATCCATACAGGAACCCCATGAAATCCAGCCTTCGCGTCGCCCTGCCCTGGGCCGTCATCGTCGCTGTCGCCCTCGTGGCCGGACTGCTTCGCTACGGATTCATCGAGCCGTCCGACCTGGGGCATGCATGCGATGCGAAGAGTGGCCCGTGGTGGTGCGTGCCGCGCAACGTCATCGTGCAAGGCTTCCTCAACTACGGCTATGGCTATGCCGCCGTGCTGGCGGCCCTGGTAGCGGTGTTCCGGCGAAACACCTTCACCGCCACGCTCGCCGCCTCGCTGGGCGTCGTCGCGTTGCAGTTGTATTGCTACGAGGGCGGCGCCCTCGCGCTGCTGATCGGCTCGCTACGGCTGGTGCGCGTCCAGTACAGCAGAACCGTGGTGGGAGCCGACCCTGTCGGCGATCGCTCAGCAGCGGGCTAAATCATGGCAAGCACCCATCGCCGACAAGGTCGGCTCCCACCCGCCTGAGGCGATATCCCACGGCAGCGGGGTAGCCGGAGGCAAGCACCCATCGCCGCTGAAGCGGCTCCCACA
>NZ_JBPGXU010000102.1:0-13541 GCF_056755675.1 Luteibacter sp. KNZ12-1A
GCTGGCGCCCCGTCGCGCCCGTCGCGCCGGGCGGGGTTTCCGACTCGCCTTCCATGGCTCGGCGGAAACGGCCGGCCGTCCAGGCCGGCCCCCTGACGGGCCTTTTCGCCCGGCGCTCCTCGGTTCCACACGTCGCGACGAGGGTGGCGGCCGACGGCTCTCCTAGGCACTGAGGTGTTGTGCGGCAAAAGCCAACGCCCGCGACCCGGGTGGATGCCGCCTCCGTGTGAAACACCCTCACGCGGGTGGGAAGCGGCAAGCGAAGGGGCAAGTGGCACGCGGCTAGCGGGATGGCGAGCGGTGCTCTTTCAACCCACCCCAGTGTCGAGAGAGCTGCCGGGGGGGGGGGGCGCCGCGCCGCCGCGCGGGCGGCGGCGGGCCGGCGGGCGGCATCCCTTCCCAAGGGACGGCGACTACCGTCGCGCCGAGGGTGGCGCCCGGCAGCTCCCCCGCCGCGCACACGGCGAGCGCGAGGGCGAAGCCGAGCCGTGCATACAACCGGCCCGCCGCCGCGGGATCGCCGACAAGGTCGGCTCCCACCCGGGAGAACAAAAAAAGCCCCGCATGTGCGGGGCTTTCGATGTCGCCTTGCCAGGCTGTTACGCGGTGGCGCGGATGCGTTCGACGATGGCGTCGCCGAAGGTGTCGGTGGTGCCGGTGCCACCGACGTCCGGCGTGGTGCGGTCGCGGGCTTCCATCACGTCGCGGATGGCGCTGCGCAGGCGGGTGGCCTTGGCGACCATGTCGAGATGGTCGAGCATGTCGGCCGCCGCGAGCAGCAGGGCGCAGGGGTTGGCCTTCTTCTGGCCCGCGATGTCCGGCGCCGAACCGTGCACGGCTTCGAAGATCGCCGCGTCCTTGCCGATGTTGGCGCCCGGTGCGAGGCCGAGGCCGCCGACGAGACCGGCGCAGAGATCGGAAAGGATGTCGCCGAACAGGTTCGTGGTGACGATCACGTCGAACTGGTACGGATTCATCACCAGCTGCATGCAGGCGTTGTCCACGATCATCTCGTTGAACTCGATGTCCGGGTAATCCTTCGCCACCTCACGCGCCACCGTCAGGAACAGGCCCGACGAGGTCTTCATGATGTTGGCCTTGTGCACCGCCGTGACCTTCTTGCGACCCTTCTGGCGGGCCATCTCGAAGGCGTACTTGCAGATGCGCTGCATGCCGGGGCGGGTGTTGCGGATCATCGAGATGGCGACTTCGTTGTCACCTTCGCCCGTCTGGGTCTGGCCTTCGGCGAGGTAGGCGCCCTCGGTGTTTTCGCGCACCGTGATGATGTCGATGTTCTCGAAGCGCGCCTTCGTGCCCGGGAAGCTGATCGCCGGACGCACGTTCGCGTAGAGGTCGAACTTGCGGCGCAGGGTGACGTTGATCGAGGTGAAGCCGCCGCCGATCGGCGTGGTCAGCGGGCCCTTGAGGGCGACCTTGTGCTCGGCGATCTTGTCCAGCGTGGCCTGCGGCAGCAGGTCGCCGTGCTTTTCGAGCGCGACCACGCCCGCGTCCACGAAATCGTAGGCGAGGCCGCAGTCCAGGGCGTCGAGGACGCGGATGGTCGCGTCCATGATCTCGGGGCCGATGCCGTCGCCGGGGATCACGGCAATGGTCTTGCTCATGGGGGTAACTCCTGAAGGAAAGCGGACGCAGGGCGCGCGGTTGCCGCGCGCGGGGAGAAAAATCACCCAATTATCGGCGATCCGGTCCGCTTCCTTCAAGTTTGGCGCCCTTTGCGGGGCGCCCGTCATGGCTGTTCAGGCGGCGGAATGATCCGCGCAGGCAGCCGCATCGGCCGGCGCCTCGGTTTCCAGCGAGTCGAGGAAATCGACCGCGCGGCGCAGGTGCGGGATGACGATCGAGCCGCCCACCACGAGGCCCACGCTGAACACCTCGAAGAATTCGTCGCGGTTCACGCCCGCTTCCTTGCATTGCGCCACGTGATAACTGATGCAGTCGTCACAGCGCAGCACCATCGATGCCACCAGGCCGAGCATTTCCTTGGTCTTCACGTCCAGGGCGCCCTCGCGGTACGTCTGGGTGTCCAGGGCGAAGAACCGCCGCACCACCTGGTTGTCCTCCGACAGGATGCGTTCGTTCATCCGCTTGCGGAACGCGGTGAATTCCTCCACGCGATCGCCGGCCATCAGTGCGCCGCCTCGATGATCTCGGCCAACCTGCCGCTGCGGTCCGCCGCGGCGAGGTCGTCGAAGCCACCCACGTGGGTGCCGTTGATGAAGATCTGCGGCACGGTGCGACGGCCACCGCTCTTTTCCAGCATCGCGTCGCGCTGTGTGGGGTCGGTATCGATGCGCACCTCGTTCCAGGAAAGTCCCTTGGCCTTCAGAAGGTTCTTGGCGGCCACGCAATAGGGGCAGACGGCGGTGGAATAGATGGTGATGTCGGGGCTGGACATGGAGGGGATTCTCCGAACCGGAATGGCCGCAAGATGGCGATCGGGAGCGAATTTTGCAAGGACGGGCGAACCTGGCCGCCACGGCGCGGTCGAAGTCCATCCCACCGCCGCGACCGTGGACGGTGCCTGATCGTTAGGTGATGGTATCGTCGTTCGACCTATGCGCCCGCCCCTTTACCGCCTCTCCATCCTTGCCGCCACCGCCCTCGCGACCTTCGCCGCGGGCGCCCAGGACAACGTCCGCCTGCCCGACCTCGGCAGTTCGGCCAACGCCCTGATCAGCCCCCGCGAAGCCGACGAATACGGCGCGATGATGCTGCGCCAGATGCACGCGCTCGACCTGACCGTCGACGACGCCCTGGTCGACCAGTACATCAACGACCTGGGCTACCGTCTCGTCGCCTCCAGCGACCGGCCGAAGGACCACTTCTCGTTCTTCATCGTCAAGGACACCCAGATCAACGCCTTCGCCGCCCCGGGCGGATACATCGGCGTCAACGCCGGCCTGATCAACATCACCAGCAGCGAAAGCGAGCTGGCCGGCGTCATCGCCCACGAAATCGGCCACATCACCCAGAACCACCTCTACCGGGCCTTCGAGGACTCGAAGAAGAACGCCCCGCTGATGGCCCTGGTGCTGCTGGGCGCCATCGCCGCCGGTGCTGGCGGTGGCGCCGGCGACGCCGCGCCGGCGGTACTCATGGGCGGCCAGGGGCTGCTCATGCAGCGACAGATCAATTTCACCCGCAAGGACGAGATCGAGGCGGACCGGGTCGGCATCCAGACCCTCGCCAACGCGGGCTACGACCCCGAGGCCATGGCCGAGTTCTTCGGCCGCATGCAGGACACCTTGCGCGTGGGCGAAGGCGAGGAAGCCCTGCCCGCCCTGCTCCAGACCCACCCGGTGACACTGGCGCGCATCAGCGATGCCAAGGCCCGGGCCCGGGTGATCGAGGAGAAGCAGGCGAACAAGCCGCGCCTGTCCACGCTCGACAAGGCCACCTGGGAAAAGAGCACGGCACCGGTCCTCTTCGTGAAGGACCCGACCGCCCTGGTCAATGCCACGGGCAAGGTCGTTCCGGAAAGCGCCAGCGATACCTACGCGTTGATGCGGGAACGCGTCCGGGTACTCTCCGGCGATGCCCAGCGCCTTTCCTCCTATTACGCCACGAACCTGAAGCGCAAGGATTTCGACACCGCCGCCAACCGCTACGGCTATGCACTGACCCTGCTCCGTACCGGGCATGGCGCGCAGGCGGTGGACCAGCTCCAGCCCTTGTTGGCCGACCAGCCCGGGAATGTCATCCTTCGCCTGGCCATGGCCGACGCCTATGAAAACGCCGGCCGCCACGGCGACGCCATGGCGATCTACAAGGCCCTGCACGACAACTCGCCGCGCAACCGCGCCGTGGCCCTGGGCTATGCACGGGCCCTGGCCGACAGCGGCCGTGCCGACGACGCCCGCGCGGCCTCGGCCATGTTGCGGCCGATGCTCGACGACAGCGACGATCCGGAGATCTTCCGCACCTTCGCCCGCGCCAGCGAGCGCTCCGGCGATACGATCCGCGCCGCCGAGGCCTATGCCGACAGCGCCTACCTCTCCGGGCGCCCGTTCGACGCCATGGAACAGCTGCGCCGCCTGCTCAAGCGCGACGACCTGGACTATTACCAGCGTTCGCGGATCCAGGCCCGGATCAGCGACCTCACCCCCCTCCTCCTGGAGCTGCGCAAGCGCCGGATCACCACCGACGACAACCCCGACGGGCGCAGCCAGTAACCCGATTGTTACGATTGTCATTGCCGTGTAACACGGCACGGCTGCAATATGACCGTCACAGCCAACGAGCGGTCCCAGCGTGCATAAACGCATCCTTATCGTGGAAGACGAAGCTTCGATTCGCGACATGGTCGCCTTCGCGCTTCGCAAGGCGGGTATGGACGCGGCTCACGCCGCGGACGCCCGCGCCGCCCAGATGGCCATTTCCGAGCGTGTTCCGGACCTCATCCTGCTCGACTGGATGCTGCCCGGCACGAGCGGGCTGGAGCTGGCCCGCCGCCTGCGCCGCGAGGAACTCTCGCGGGAAATCCCCATCATCATGCTCACCGCCCGCGGCGAGGAAATGGATCGCGTGAACGGCCTGGAGGCCGGTGTCGACGACTATGTCATCAAGCCCTTTTCCACCCGCGAACTGATCGCCCGGATCAAGGCGGTGCTCCGCCGCAGCCAGGGCGACGATGGTTCCGGCGTGGTCGAACTGGGTGGCTTGCGCATCGACGGCCCGGCGCACCGGGTGTTCGCGGGTGAGGACGCGGTGCCTATCGGCCCCACGGAATACCGCCTGCTGTTCTTCTTCATGACCCATCCCGAGCGGGTGTACTCGCGCGCCCAGCTGCTCGACCACGTGTGGGGCGGCAGCGTCTACGTCGAGGAACGCACGGTGGACGTGCACATCCGCCGCCTGCGCAAGACCCTCGAACCGTGGAAGCTCGACGACATGGTCCAGACGGTTCGTGGCGCGGGTTACCGGTTCTCGTCGAATACCTAGGTTTTCGCGGGCCAGCCGCGCTATGGTGCGTTCCACCAGACCGTCATCGGCTCGACGCATGCCCGTTCGTTTCGTTTCCAGTTGGCGACTGCCCGTCACGTGTGCCGCCCTGCTCGTCGCGGGCGGCGCCGCGGGCGCGTTCGCGGGTGCCGCGCCGATCGGCGTGACCGTGGTCGCGCTGGCGGAAATCGTCGTACTGCTGTCGCTGTTCCGTCACAAGCCGGGGCCAATGTTGCAAACGTCCGCCACGCGCCCCCCTGAGTATGACCGTCTGATGACCCGCACCCGCCGTATCGCATCCCGCCTGCGCGACCTGCGCAGCGCGGCTGGAACGCTGCCCGACGCGGTGGTCCTGCTGGACCACTCGTTGCACGTTCGCTGGTTCAACCACGCGGCGGAGGAACTGCTCGGCCTGAAGCGGCCGCGCGACCGCGGCCGGTCGATCGCCGAACTGCTGCGCAACAGCGAACTGGCGGACTGGCTCACGGACGGTGCGCGGGAACCGCTGAACGACGTCACCTCGCCAGGCCATCCCAACCGCCACGTGACCGCCACCCTGCTGCCTTTCGGCAGCCGCCAGCGGCTGCTCCTGGCACGCGACACCAGCCATCTCACCCGGCTGGAACAGATTCGCCGCGACTTCGTCGCCAACGTCTCGCACGAATTGCGCACGCCGCTGACCGTGATCCACGGCTACCTCGAATTGCTCGATCCGGAAGACGTACCGGAACTCGCGCCCGTGCTGGACGAGATGCGCGCGCAGTCCAAGCGCATGGGCCAGATCGTGGAAGACCTGCTCACCCTTTCGCGCCTGGAAACGCAGGATCACGTGGCGGACGAGCACGTGCAGATGGCGCCCCTGCTGGCCAGCCTGCGCAAGGAAGCCGAGGCGCTCAGCCAGGGCAGGCATACGGTATCGCTCGATATCGCCACGTCTTACGACCTGCTCGGCTCGCCGAAGGACCTGCACAGCGCCTTCTCCAACCTGGTGAGCAACGCCGTGCGCTATACGCCGACCGGTGGCCGCATCGCCATCCGCTGGGCCGAGGCCGAGGGCGGCGCCAGGTTCTCGGTGCAGGATTCCGGGTTCGGCATCCCCGCCGCCCATATCGCCCGGCTCACGGAACGCTTTTATCGCGTGTCGTCCAGCCGCTCGCGCGATTCGGGCGGTACCGGCCTGGGCCTGTCGATCGTGAAGCACGTGCTGAACCTGCACCAGGCGCGCCTCTCGATCGAAAGCGAGCCCGGCAAGGGTTCCACCTTCGCCTGCGTTTTCGGCAGCGACCGCCTCCTCGACGGAGCGCGGCTGCAGGAAGCGGCCGGGTCGCACCCTTGAGCCATGCCCGTGAACGCGCCCGGGGCTTGCTGCGTTGCCGCTTTCCGGCATGATCGACGATGAGCCAACATCGGCTGTCGTGAAAAGACCAGCGGAACGAATGAGCGAGCCTGTCGACCTCGGCGCCCCCGAGCTGTACATCAACCGCGAACTGGCGGCACTGGAATTCAATTTCCGCGTGCTCGCCCAGGCCCGCGACCCGGACGTGCCCGCGCTGGAGCGGTTGCGCTACCTGACCATCGTCAGCAACAACCTCGACGAGTACTTCGAGGTGCGCGTGGCGGTGCTCAAGCACAAGCACGCGCTCGGCGCGGCGATTCCGGGAGCGGACGGACTATCGTCCAGCGAGATCCTCACGCGCATCCGTGAGCGCACGCTGGAGCTGGTCACCGAGTTGTATGGCACCTGGCGCGACGAACTGCTGCCGGCGCTGGCCGCCGAAGGCATCCGCTTCCTCACCCGCGACGACTGGAGCGACAAGCAGCGCCGCTGGCTGCTGGGCTATTTCCAGAACGAGATCATGCCCGTGCTGTCGCCGCTGGGGCTCGACCCCGCGCACCCGTTCCCACGCATCCTCAACAAGACGCTCAACCTCGCCGTGGTGCTCAAGGGTCGCGACGCCTTCGGCCGCGAAGGCCATATGGCCCTCGTGCGCGCGCCGCGCTCCCTGCCCCGGATCATCCACCTGCCCTCCGAGGTCTCGGACGGCGACGGGGATTTCGTCTTCCTGGCGGAAGTACTGCAAGCCTTCGCCGACGAGATCTTCCCGGGATTCCAGGTCTGTTCCTCGTACCAGTTCCGTGTCACCCGCAACAGCGAACTGGTGGTCGAGGAAGCCGAGGTGGAGAACCTCGCCCGCGCGCTGAGCGAGGAACTCGCCGGCCGTGGCTATGCGCGTCCGGTGCGCCTCGAAGTGGGCGCCGATTGCCCGCGCGCCATCACCGAAATGCTGATCGCCAACTTCCAGCTCGAGGAAGCCGACGTCTATCGGTGCGACGGGCCGGTCAACATCATTCGTGCCGGCCTGATCTACGACCAGGTCGACCGCCCCGAGCTGAAGTTCCCCCGTTTCACGCCGCGCCTCTCCCCCGCCTTCGAGAAGGGGGTGAACGAGTTCGACGTGCTCGGCACGCGCGACGTGCTGCTGCACCATCCGTATGAATCGTTCGCCTCGGTGGTCGAACTGCTGCGCCGGGCCGCGCAGGACCCCGGCGTGCTGGCGATCAAGCAGACGCTCTATCGCGCGGGCAAGGACTCGCCCCTGGTCGACCTCCTGGTGGAGGCGGCGCGCAACGGCAAGGACGTCACCGTGGTGATCGAGTTGCGCGCCCGCTTCGACGAAGAGGCCAATATAGGACTGGCCAACCGCCTGCAGGAAGCCGGCGTGCAGGTGGTCTACGGCGTGGTCGGCTACAAGACGCACGCGAAGATGCTGCTGATCGTGCGCCGCGAGGGCGGCGGCGTGTTGCGCCGCTATGTCCACCTGTCCACCGGCAACTATCACCAGGGCAACAGCCGCGGCTATACGGACATCGGCCTCATGACCGCCGACCCGGAAATCGGCGAGGACATCCACAAGGTCTTCCAGCAGCTGTCGGGTCTCGGCCCGATGATCCAGCTCAAGCGCCTGTTGCACTCCCCTTTCACCTTGTACAGCAGCGTGATGGGCAAGATCGAACGCGAGATCGAGCATGCGCGCGACGGCCGGCCCGGCCGCATCGTCGCCAAGCTCAACGCGCTGAACGAAGCGCACGTGGTCGAGGCCTTGTACCGCGCGTCGATGGCCGGCGTGCAGATCGATCTCATCATTCGCGGCGCGTGCACGCTGCGGCCGGGCATCCCCGGTATCTCCGAGAACATCCGCGTGCGCTCGATCATCGGCCGCTTCCTCGAACACAGCCGCGTCTACTGGTTCGGCAACGACGGCGCGCCGGAACTGTATTGCGCCAGCGCCGACTGGATGGAGCGCAACCTCATGCGCCGCATCGAGGTCGGCGTGCCCATCCTCGAGCCGACGCTGGCGCGCCGCGTGTACGACGAGACACTGGCCAATTACCTGCGCGACAACACGCAGGCGTGGTTGCTGGGCAAGGACGGGCGCTACACGCGCAGCCATCCCGCCAAGGGCGAGGCGCCCTACAGCGCCCAGCAAGCGCTGCTCGCGGCCTACAGCGGGTGAAACGGCGCATCCTCCTCCTGTCGGTATCCGCGGGTGCGGGCCATGTGCGCGCCGCCGAAGCGCTCGAGGCGACGGTGGCCACACTGGCGGCGGAGGGACAGGCGATCGAGGCGAAACACCTCGACGTCATGGACTATGTACCCTCGAGTTTCCGGCGCATCTACGCGGATTTCTACCTGCGCCTGATCACGCGGCACCCACAACTGTGGGGCATGCTCTATCGCATCACCGACGACACGCGGCCCGAGGCGGTGACCCAGCGCATGCGCCGCACGATCGAGCGGCTGCATACGCGCCGCCTGCGTGCGGCGATCGCGCAGTTCGCCCCGGACGCGATCGTCTGCACGCATTTCCTGCCCGCCGAGATGTTGATGCGGCAGATCCGCAAGGGCCGCATCACGGTGCCCGTATGGCTGCAGGTCACCGACTTCGACCTGCACCGCATGTGGGTGATCCCGGAGATGACCGGCTATTTCGCCGCCAGCCCGGAGATCGCGCAACGCATGCGTGCGGTCGGACTGCCTGCGTCGCGCGTGCATACCACGGGTATCCCGGTGATGCCGGCGTTCGCGGAGCCGCAGGATCGCCGCGCCCTTGCCGGAGCGTTCGGCATGGACCCCGACCGTCCCGCTTACCTGGTGATGGGCGGCGGCGCGGGCGTCGGTGCGCTGGACGAGCTGGCCGACACGCTGCTCTCCAGTGGCGGGGACTTCCAGCTGGTGGTTCTCGCGGGGCGCAACGCCGCGATGCTGGAACGCCTGCGTGCGCTCGCGGCCACGCGGCACGCGGGACGCCTGTTTCCGCACGGATTCACCCGCCATGTCGAACGCCTGATGGCCTGCTGCGACCTCGCCATCACCAAGCCCGGCGGCCTCACCACGTCCGAATGCCTGGCCATGGGACTGCCGATGATCGTCAACGCACCGATTCCCGGACAGGAAGAACGCAATGCGGATTACCTGCTCGAAATGGGCGCGGCATGGAAAGCGATCGATGCCGTGGCCCTGGCCTGGCGGATCGGTGAACTCCAAGCCGATCCCCCGCGTCTCGCCGCCATGGCCGCCAACGCGCGCGCGATCGGCCGCCCGCACGCGGCTCGCGAGGTGATCGACACCGTGCTCGCCGACCTGGACGGTACATGAGTCATTCGCCGCGTCGCCGGGTCACTGCCGTGATATCGACCGCCCTCTTCACCTTGCTGCTCGCCTTCATGTTCGCCCACGTGGAGATCGAGATCGAAGGCCCCAACGGCTGGGCCACCAGCCTGCCGACCTGGCGCGTCGATCACCACTGGCTGCTCGACCTGCTCTGGGGCGGGCGGCCCATGACCGGCTACCACGCCTGGGTCTTTCCTTTCATCGCCTTGTTTTTCCATTTTCCGATGGTGTTTCGTGGCTTCTGGAGCTGGCGGGCACAAGTTCGCGCGATCGCCTGCGTGATGCTGTTCTGGGTCGCGGAGGACGGCCTGTGGTTCGTGCTGAACCCGGCGTTCGGCGTGGAGCGCTTCAATCCGGTCGACGTGCCCTGGCATCGTCATTGGTGGGGACCGGCACCCAGCGACTACTGGGTGTTCGGTTTCCTCTGCATCGTGTTGTTCGTTCTCTCGGCGCTGCCGAAGCCGCCGCGGCGGCCAGAAGCAGGCACCCGGAGCCATTCCTCGTGACCTCTCCACCCGCGCACACACGATTCATGTGCTTGCACGCAAGACCCGGCACCATGCCAGAATCCACCGACACGCCGCTGCGGACATTCCACCTTGGCATCGACAGGTAAATCGCAGATCAACGAAGGCGAGTTGCTCGCCGCCGTCGACCTCGGCTCCAACAGCTTCCATATGGTCGTCGCCCGCTACGAACACGGCGAACCCCGCGTGATCGACCGCCTGCGTGATTCCGTGCGCATGGCCGTGGGCCTGCGCGCCGACGGCACGCTGGATGCCAACCATCGCGCCGCCGCGCTCGCCAGCCTCGCACGTTTCGGCCAGCGCATCGCCGGCATTCCCGCCCTGCACGTGCGCGCCGTGGCGACCAATACCGTGCGCCGGCTGGCTTCGCCACATGCCTTCCTCTCCGCGGCCGAGGCGGCGTTGGGCCATCCGGTGGAAATCGTCTCCGGGCGCGAGGAGGGCCGCCTGATCTTCCTGGGCGCGGCGCACGACCTGCCCGCCTCGCGCGATCATCGCCTGGTGATCGACATCGGCGGCGGCAGCACCGAATTCATCGTCGGCCGCGGCACCTCGCCCCTCCTCACCGAGAGCGTGCAGGTGGGTTGCATCGCCTCGACGCTGCGCTTCTTCCCCGGTGGAAAGATCACCCGCAAGCGCTGGTTGCGGGCACGCCGCGAGATAGGCGTGCTGCTCCAGCAATTTTCCGAGGATTACCGCGAAGCCGGCTGGGCCGATGCCTATGGCTCGTCGGGCACCGCGAAAGCCATCGGCTCGGTGGTCCGGGCCATGAAATTGTCCGACGACGGCATCACGCCGGAATCGCTCGCGGCGGTCCGCGAAGCACTCATCGAGCAGGGGTCCTCCGCCACGCTGAAGCTGCCAGGCCTTGCCGACGACCGTGCCGAGGTGTTCGCGGGCGGCGTGGCGATCTTCGAGGCCGCGTTCGACGCCCTCGGCATCGATCGCCTGCGCGTTTCCGAGAGTTCCATGCGCGAGGGCCTTCTCTGGGACCTGATCGGCCGCTCCGCCGGCACCGATCCGCGCATGGCCAGCATCGATTCGCTGGCCAGCCGCTACGGCGTCGACCGGGCCCAGGCCCGCCGCGTGGAGACCACGGCGCTGGCCTTGTTCGACCAGTTGGCCAAGGCCTGGAAGCTCGACGACGATGCGCGCGAATGGCTTTCCTGGGCCTCGCGCGTACACGAACTCGGCCTCGCCATCGCGCATAGCCAGCACCAGCGCCATGGCGCGTACATCCTGCGCAACGCCGACATGGCGGGTTTTTCCCGGCAAGAGCAGCAACTGCTCGCGGCCATCGTCGAGTGCCACCGGCGCAAGCCCGAGAAATCGGTCATCTCCGCCTTGCCCGTGCGCTATCGCATGCTGGCCCGCCATATCACGGCGATCCTGCGCCTGGGCGTGCTGTTTCGTCGTGCGCGCCGGGCCGAGGCACTGCCGCGCATCCGTGCCGTGGCCACGCGCCAGCGTCTCCGCCTGGCCCTTCCCGCGGACTGGCTCGACCAGCATCCGCTGACCGAGGCCGACCTTGAGCAGGAACGCGAGCCGCTGGCCGAGCTGGGCCTCGAACTGGAGATCGTGACCGAATGACCGCGATCCGCCCGGCAAAGGGGGGTATCATGCCGGGAATGTTCCACCGTCACGACCGGTCACCCATGCTCAAAGCCGTATTCGCCAGCGTCCTTCTCGCCCTGCCCGTCCTCGCATTCGCGCAGACGACCAAGCCGGCGGCACCGGCGCCCGGCCCCGCCGAGCATCCCCGCGTGACGATGCACACCACCCAAGGCGACTTCACCCTGGAGCTGTTCCCGGAAAAAGCGCCAAAGAGCGTCGCCAATTTCCTGCAGTACGTGCGCGACGGCTTCTACGACGGCACGGTGTTCCACCGCGTGGTCAATGGCTACATGGTCCAGGGCGGCCTCTACAGTCGCGACCTGACGCAGCGGCGCACGCGCGCGGCGATCCCCAGCGAGGCGGACAACGGGCTCTCGAACCTGCGCGGCACCGTCGCGGTGGCGCGCGGAACCGACCCGAACTCGGGCACGGCGCAGTTCTTCGTCAACCTCGTCGACAACCGCCGGCTCGACTACGTGAGCAACCAGAGCGGCCTCACCTGGGGTTTCGCCGTGTTCGGCAAGGTCGTCACCGGCATGGACACGATCGACAAGATCGCCGCCTTGCCCACGCGCGCGCAGGGTCCGTTCGTCGGCGACGTGCCGAATCCGCTGGTCGTCATCGAGTCGGCCAGCGTGGTCGGTGAGGAGAAGGCGGCACCGGCTCCCTCTTCCTCCGCCACGGCCCCCGCCAGCGCGCCAGCGAAGCCCGCGACCGCGCCGGCCACGCCCAAGAAGGGCGAGAAGAAAAACCCGACGCCGAAGGCCGCATGAGCACGCTGTTCATCGCCGACCTGCACCTCGACGAGGCGCGGCCCGATATCACGCTGTTGTTCGAACAGTTCCTCGCTTCGGACGAAGCGCGCTCGGCAAACGCCTTCTACATTCTCGGCGACCTCGTCGAAGCGTGGATCGGCGACGACGACGATGCGCAACTGCCGGCACGGATCGCCCAGGCGACGCGCGGCCTGAGCGATGCCGGTGTTCCCGTCTACTTCATGGTCGGCAACCGCGACTTCCTGCTCGGCCCCGCATTCGCCGAACGCGCGGGCATGACCCTGCTCGACGACGGCACCGTGCACGACATCGAAGGCGTGCCCACCCTGCTGATGCACGGTGACGTGCTCTGTACCGACGACGTCGAATACCAGGCCGTTCGCGCCCAGGTCCGCACGGACGCCTGGAAGGCCCAGGTCCTCTCGATGCCCCTGGAGGCCCGCCGCGCCTTCGCCGCGCAGGCACGCAGCGACAGCAAATCGCGCACCGGCCGCATCGACGAGACGATCATGGACGTGAACCAGGGCGCGGTCGAAGACGCCATGCGCCACGCGGGGGTCCGTCGCCTCGTGCACGGGCACACGCACCGCCCCGCCATCCACGATTTCGAATTCGACGGCGCGCCTGCGCAACGAATCGTGTTGGGCGACTGGTACGACCACGGCTCGGTCTTGTCGATCGACGACACATCCATCGACCTGCGCGGCCTGTCGCTCACCTGACAACAGTGGGACCCATGATGATGGGGGCCGGGTTCCGTGTGGAAACCGGACTCCATGTCGGAACCGGACTCTGTGTGGGAGCCGGCTCCGCCGGCGATGGGTGCTTGCCACAACCTGGCCCGCTGCCGCGGGATCGCCGACAAGGTCGGCTCCCACAAAGGCCGTGAAAGCCCGACCGAGTGGGAGCCGAGCTCTGTGTGGGAGCCGGCTCCGCCGGCGATGGGTGCTTGCCACAACCTGGCCCGCTGCCGCGGGATCGCCGACAAGG
>NZ_JBPGXU010000103.1:0-13379 GCF_056755675.1 Luteibacter sp. KNZ12-1A
GACCTTGTCGGCGATGGGTGCTCGCCACACGCTGGCCCGCTGGCGCGGGATCGCCGACAAGGTCGGCTCCCACCCGGCGGTCTGTTTGTTACACCCTGGCACGTACCTGCTTCAGTGACTTCATTCGAAGGAGTGCGAATATGTCCAAGCGTCTGCTCGCGGAGTTCTTCGGTACCTTCTGGTTGGTTTTCGGTGGTTGTGGAAGCGCGGTGCTCGCCGCGGCCTTTCCCGAACTAGGCATCGGCTTCGCCGGTGTCGCCCTGGCCTTCGGCCTCACCGTGCTGACGATGGCGTATGCCGTCGGGCACATTTCCGGCGCCCATTTCAATCCGGCGGTGACCCTGGGTTGCTTCACGGGCGGGCGCATTCCCGCCAGCGACGTATTGCCCTATATCGTCAGCCAGGTGATCGGCGCGGTGGCGGCGGGTGGCGTGCTTTACCTCATCGCCAGTGGTAAGCCGGGCTTCGACGTGGCGGCCGGTTTCGCCACCAACGGATACGGCGAGCATTCCCCCGGTGGTTATTCGTTCCTTGCCGCCGTGGTCGCCGAGTTCGTGCTGACCGCCTTCTTCCTGCTGGTCATCCTCGGCGTGACGCACAAGCGGGCGCCGGTGGGTTTCGCCCCGCTGGCGATCGGCCTGGCCCTCACGCTCATCCACCTGATCAGCATCCCGGTCACCAATACCTCGGTGAATCCCGCGCGCAGCACGGGCGTGGCCTTGTACCAGGGTGGATGGGCGATCTCCCAGCTCTGGGTGTTCTGGGTCGTGCCATTGCTCGGCGGTGCCGTCGGCGGCTGGATCCATCGGGCGCTGCTGGAGAACGACGACTCGATCGATCGTTGAGCCAGAAGGGCGGCTCCCACCCCCGGCGGTGGTAACCTTTCCGGTTTCCACCGCCTTTCGAACAACTCCATGCGCATCGCCCTAGGCGTCGAATACGACGGCACCGACTTCCGCGGCTGGCAGCGGCTCAGCCATGCGAAGACCGTGCAGGGGGCGCTGGAGGAAGCGCTGAGCCGGGTCGCCCATGAGCCCATCGAAGTGACCGCCGCCGGGCGCACCGACGCCGGCGTGCACGGCCGCTGCCAGGTGGTCCACTTCGACACCGAGGTGGTGCGGGACATGCGGGGCTGGGTCCTGGGTGCCTGCTCGAACCTGCCGCACAGCGTGGCGGTGACCTGGGCGCTTCCGGTGGCCGACGATTTCCATGCGCGCTTTTCCGCGCGGGGCCGCCGGTACCGTTATCGCATCCTGCCGCGCTTCGTCCGTCCCGCGCTGGACGCCCGTTTCGTGGCATGGGAGCGCCGGGCGCTCGATGCCGAGGCGATGCACGAGGCGGCGCAGGCGATCGTGGGCGAACACGATTTCTCCGCGTTCCGTGCGATCTCGTGCCAGGCGGCGCACGCGCGGCGCAACGTGCGCTCGATCCGCGTGTTTCGCGAAGACATCCACGTGGTGGTGGAGATCGAGGCCAACGCCTTCCTGCATCACATGGTGCGCAACATCGTCGGATCGCTGCTGCCCATCGGTCGTGGCGAGCAGCCCGTGGGCTGGATGGCCGAGCTGCTGGCCGGCCGCGATCGCGAAGTCGCCGGTGCCACGGCGCCCGCGGAAGGCCTGACCTTCATCGGCCCCCTTTATGAAGCCCATTGGGGCCTGCCACAGGAAGTGACGCTATGACCCGGATCAAATGCTGCGGATTGACCCGTATCGACGACGTGCAACTGGCCGCGCGGCTGGGTGCCGATGCCGTCGGTTTCATCATGACGCGCAAGAGCAAGCGTTTCGTCGACCCGGTGTCCGCCGCGCGCTTGCGCGATGCCGTGCCGCCCTTCGTGACGACGGTGGCGCTGGTGATGGACGACGATCCGACTTATGTGGAGGAAGTGGTGCGGGTGCTGCGTCCGGACATGCTGCAGTTCCACGGCGCGGAAGCGGATGCGGAATGTGCCGCTTACGGTGTGCGCTACCTGAAGGCCATCGCGATGGGCGAGGGTGCTTCGGCGCTGGCTCGCCTGCGCGATTATCCGGGAGCCGCCGGCCTGCTCCTGGATGGCCACGGCCTGGGCGAGCAGGGTGGCAGTGGCCAGCGGTTCGACTGGTCGCTGATGCCGAAGGATCTTGCGCAACCGCTGCTGCTCGCCGGCGGACTCACGGCCGAGAATGTCGGCGAGGCGATCCGCGTCGCCCGGCCCTGGGCGGTGGACGTGTCCAGCGGCATCGAATCGTCGCCCGGGATCAAGGATCGGGCTAAGATGGAACGCTTCATTTCCGCCGTGCGCGCCGTCCCCAACGCGTGACACGGCCTCCAGCAGGTAACGAGAAGGCAATGACCGACATCGCGGATTTCCACGCCTATCCCGACGCGCATGGGCGCTTCGGCGATTACGGCGGCATCTACGTGGCCGAGACCCTCATGGAGCCGCTCGCGGAACTCACCGCGGCGTACGAGAAACTGCGCAAGGACCCGGCCTTCATCGCCGAGCTCGACCGCGACCTCAAGTACTACGTGGGCCGGCCCAGCCCGGTGTACCACGCCGAGCGCCTGTCGAAGCATGTCGGCGGCGCGCGCATCGTGCTCAAGCGCGAAGACCTGAACCACACCGGCGCGCACAAGATCAACAACACCGTGGGCCAGGCGCTGGTCGCCCGGCACATGGGCAAGACGCGCATCATCGCCGAGACCGGCGCCGGCCAGCACGGCGTGGCCAGCGCCACGGTCGCCGCGCGCATGGGCCTGAAGTGCGTGGTGTACATGGGCGCGGTCGACATCGAGCGGCAGAAGATCAACGTCTACCGCATGCGCCTGCTCGGCGCGGAAGTGGTACCGGTCACCTCCGGCTCGAAGACCCTCAAAGACGCGCTCAACGAAGCGATGCGCGACTGGGTCACCAACGTCGCCGACACTTTCTACATCATCGGCACCGTCGCCGGCCCGCATCCGTATCCGCAGATGGTGCGCGATTTCAACGCCATCGTCGGCCGCGAAGCGCGCGAGCAGACGCTCGAACAGTTCGGCCGCCTGCCGGACGTGATCACCGCCTGCGTGGGGGGCGGTTCGAACGCCATCGGCCTGTTCCACGCCTTCCTCAACGACCGCCAGGTCCGCATCGTCGGCGCCGAGGCGGCGGGCGAGGGCATCGAGACGGGCCGCCATGCCGCCTCGCTCGCGGCGGGCAAGCCGGGCGTGCTGCACGGCAATCGCACGTATGTGTTGTCCGACGCGAACGGCCAGATCATCGAGACGCATTCGGTCTCCGCCGGCCTGGATTACCCGGGCGTGGGCCCGGAGCATGCCTTCCTCAAGGACGCCGGCCGTGCGGAATACGTCGGCGTGACCGACGACGAGGCGCTGGAAGCCTTCCACCTGCTGGCGCGCACCGAGGGCATCCTCGCCGCGCTGGAATCGAGCCATGCGATCGCCCAGGCGATCAAGCTGGCTCGCAAGCTTCCGAAGGACGGCCTGGTCCTCGCCAACCTTTCCGGTCGCGGCGACAAGGACGTGCACACCATTGCCGCGCGCGAAGGAATCGAACTCTGATGAGCCGCATCGAACGCCGTTTCGCGGCGCTGAAGTCCGCGGGCCGCACCGGCCTCGTTCCGTTCATCACCGCCGGCGACCCGTCGCCGGATGCCGTGGTGCCGTTGCTGCACGGCCTGGTCGCCGCGGGCGCCGACGTGATCGAGCTGGGCGTGCCGTTCTCCGATCCGATGGCCGATGGCCCGGTGATCCAGCACGCCAGCGAGCGCGCCCTGGCCAAGGGCGTCGGCCTGGGCAACGTGCTGGCCTGGGTCGCAGCTTTTCGCGAGACCGACAACGAGACCCCGATCGTCCTGATGGGTTACCTCAACCCCGTGGAAATGTACGGATACGCGGCGTTCGCCGAAGATGCCGTCGAAGCGGGCGTGGATGGCGTCCTGATGGTCGATTGCCCGCTGGAGGAATCGCATGTCCTCGAACCCCTTCGCAAAGCCGGCCTCGACCAGATCCTGCTCGCCTCGCCGACCACGGCCGAGGCCCGGCTGGCCCGGCTTTGCGAGGCCGCATCGGGCTTCCTGTACTATGTGTCGTTCGCCGGCATCACCGGCGCGGCCCAGCTGAGCACCGGCGAGATCGCCGGGCGCGTCGCCGGTATCCGCGCACGGGCGAAGGCTCCGGTGGCCGTGGGCTTCGGCGTTCGTGACGCCGCGAGCGCGAAGGCGATCGGCGAATTCGCCGACGCCGTGGTCATCGGTAGCGCCCTGGTCGACCGCCTCGCCGGCGCGACCTCGGCCGACGATGCCGCCGGCAGGGCACGGGACTTCCTCGCGCCGATCCGCGCCGCGCTCGACGCGCGCTGACGGTCGGTGCGGTAGTACAGATATTCGGAGAAACACGATGAACTGGCTGCAGAAAATCATGACGCCGAAGACCCGCGCACCCAGCGCGGCCGGCGGCAAGGGCAAGGTGCCCGAGGGCGTGTGGGAGAAGTGCGCCGGTTGCGGCACCGTGCTCTACAAGCCGGAGCTCGAGAAGTCGTTGATGGTCTGCCCGAAGTGCGGCCATCACCACGCGATCTCCGCGCGTGCGCGCCTTGCCGCCTTCTTCGACGAAGGCAGCACGACGGAATTGTGGCCGAAGATGGAAGCGGTCGACGCGCTGAAATTCAAGGATCAGAAGAAGTACAAGGACCGCGTCGCCGCCGCGCAGAAGAACACCGGCGAGAAGGACGCGCTGATCGCGATGTCCGGCCGCCTGCTGGAGCGTCCGCTCGTCGCGGTGGCCTTCGAGTTCTCCTTCATGGGTGGCTCGATGGGCTCGGTGGTGGGCGAGAAGTTCGCGCGTGCCGCGGAGAAGGCGCTCGCCGAAAAGAGCGCGCTCGTATGCTTCTCCGCCACGGGCGGCGCACGCATGCAGGAAGGCCTGTTCTCGCTGATGCAGATGGCGAAGACCTCGGCGGCCCTCGCCCGCATGCGCGACGCGGGCGTTCCCTACATCTCGGTGCTCACCCATCCCACCACCGGTGGCGTGTCGGCGAGCCTGGGCATGCTGGGCGACCTCAACGTGGCCGAGCCGAAGGCGCTGATCGGCTTCGCCGGCCCGCGCGTCATCGAGCAGACCGTGCGTGAGACCTTGCCGGAAGGGTTCCAGCGTTCCGAATTCCTCGTCGACCACGGCGCGGTGGACGTGATCGTCGACCGTCGCGAGATGCGCGACAAGCTCGGCTCGATCCTCGGCATCCTGCAGAAGGCGCCGCGCGCCGCCGCCTGATTTCGTGTGGGAAGCCCGATGTGGCGGGCAATACCCGGTACGCGGCTCAGACCAGCACGCGTTCCGCCCACAGCGACAACGTGCCCAGTCCACCGCCGATGGCGGTGGCTGCGAGCACGTCGCTGGGGTAGTGCAGGCCGAGCACGACACGCGATGCGCCGACCAGGGCGGCGAAACCGATCAGGAAGGGCGCCAGCACCGGGTAATGCGCCACCGCCACGACGGTGAACGACACCGCTTGCAGCGTGTGCCCCGAAGGAAAGCTGAACTCGTCCAGTGGCGGCACGTGAGCGATCACGCCGGGGCAGGTGCGGAACGGACGCGGACGTCGTGTCCAGCGCTTCAGTACCCGGTAGAGCATCAGCGCCGTGAGGCCGGTGATCGCCATCTGCACCGCCACGGCCACGCCGTGCCATCCGCCCACGAGGGCGATGACGCTCATCAGCGCATACCAGAACACGCCATCGCCCAGGCGGCTGATGGCGCCGAAGAAGATGCCGATCGCCCTGCGCGCGCCCCAGCGGTTGGCGGCGACGCACATGCGGCGGTCCAGGTTCGCCCTACGCGGCGACGGCGGTGCTGCGTTCATGGACGTGCTCCTCGGCGAGGGATTGCATGATCGATTCGAACTCGGCCACGACCGATTCCGGCGAAAGGCCGGCCACCGAGTTGCGCGCGGCGACGCCCATGGCGGCGCGCACCGTGGCATCGGCGCCCAGTGCGGCGGCGCGTTCGACCAG
Source organism: Luteibacter sp. KNZ12-1A (assembly GCF_056755675.1). Classification (NCBI taxonomy): domain Bacteria; kingdom Pseudomonadati; phylum Pseudomonadota; class Gammaproteobacteria; order Lysobacterales; family Rhodanobacteraceae; genus Luteibacter; species Luteibacter sp. KNZ12-1A. The sequence goes on from NZ_JBPGXU010000103.1 coordinate 5,994, forward strand.
TCCGCCTTCGTTGCCCGGCGCCACACGAATGCCGTTCTGGCCGTTGCGAATGAACTCGCGCGCGGCGGCTTCCGCATAGGCGACCACCGGAACACCCGAGGCCATCGCCTCGAGTACCACGTTGCCGAAGGTCTCGGTCAGGCTCGGGAAGACGAAGAGGTCGGCGCTGGCGTAGAAGGTGGCCAATTCGTCGCCACGGCGCGTGCCGGCGAAGACGATGTCGGGATTGGCGGCTTCGAGCGCCGCGCGGCCGGGACCGTCGCCGACGATCACGCAGCGTGCTCCGGGCGTGCGGCGGGCGAGGGCGCGGAAGGCATCGATCACCACGTGCAGGTTCTTCTCGGGCGCGATGCGGCCGACACTGAGCAGCACCGGCGCATCGGCCGATGCACCCCAGGAGGCGCGTAGGCTTTCGTCGCGGCGATCGGGATGGAATCGCTGGGTGTCGACGGCGCGTCGCAGCACGCGAACGTCGTGCACGCCGAGGTCGTTCAGTTCGCCTGCGAGCTGGCCGGTCGGCACCAGGGTGGTCTGCGCGCGGCGATGGAAGCGGGCGAGGTAGTGGCGCACGAGCGGCGTCAACGCGCCGAAGCCGTAGTGGCCGACGTAGAAGTCGAAGCGGGTATGGAAGCCGGTGGCCACCGGGATGCCGAGGCGGCGCGCGGCGCTGACGGCGCTCCAGCCCAGGGGGCCTTCCGTGGCCACATAGATGGCATCCGGCCTGTCGGAGCGCCAGCGGCGCTCGATGCGAAAGCGGGAGGGCAGGCCGAAGCGCAGGCCTGCGTAACGGGGCACCGCGGCGCCTTCCACGGCGAGGACGTCCATCCCGGCATCGGCCAACGGCGGGGTCGCCGGATGGATCGGGCGGACGAGGTCGACGGAGTGGCCGCGGCGGACGAGACCGCGGGCGAGCGACTGGACGGTCAGGGCGACACCGTTGACGTCCGGTGCATAGGTCTCGGTGACGATGCCGACGCGCATGGCGGTGCCCCTACTGGCCTGGTTGGCTCATGCTGGCCTTCCGCCGTGTCGCGCGGGTTATGGCGGCATGACCGGCAGATGACAGCGACCGGCCTGAAAACGGGCCGTATCGGTTAAAATCGCCCGCTTGTCCGCCCGATGACCCTCACGATGACCGTCCGCACCCGCTTCGCCCCCAGTCCCACCGGCTACCTCCATATCGGCGGCGCGCGCACCGCGTTGTACTGCTGGCTGGAGGCCCGTCGTCGCGGCGGCGAATTCGTGCTGCGCATCGAAGACACCGATCGTGAGCGCTCCACGCAGGAGGCCGTGCAGGCGATCCTGGACGGCATGTCCTGGCTCGGACTCACGCACGACGAGGGCCCGTACTACCAGACCCTGCGCATGGATCGTTACCGCGAAGTGGCCGACCAGCTGCTGCGCGAGGGGAAGGCCTACTACGCCTACGAGTCGAAGGAAGAGATCGAGGAGATGCGCAACGCGGCGATGGCCGCCGGCGTGAAGCCGCGTTACAACGGCTATTACCGCGACCGCAACGAGCCGTTGCGTGACGATCCGAATCGCGTCATCCGTTTCAAGAACCCGACCTCGGGCAGCGTCGTCTTCGAGGACAAGGTGAAGGGCCGCATCGAGTGGTCGAACGAGGAACTGGACGACCTGGTGATCTTCCGTTCGGACGGTTTTCCCACCTATAACTTCGCGGTGGTCGTCGACGACATCGACATGGGCATCACCGAGGTGATCCGTGGCGACGACCATGTCAACAACACGCCGCGGCAGATCAACATCTACAAGGCGCTGGGCGCGCCCGTGCCGGAGTTCGCGCACCTGCCGATGATCCTCGGGCCGGACGGCCAGAAGCTATCCAAGCGCCATGGCGCGGTCAGCGTGATGCAATACCGCGACGATGGTTTCCTGCCGCACGCATTGCTCAATTACCTCGTGCGGCTGGGCTGGTCGCACGGCGACCAGGAGATCTTCTCGGTGGAGGAGATGACGGCGCTGTTCGACATCGCCGATGTCAACAAGGCCGCGTCGCGTTTCGACGTGACCAAGCTTTCCTGGCTCAACCAGCATTACCTGAAGACCGACGATCCGGCATCGCTCGGTCCCGAGCTCGCGTGGCACCTGGCGAAGATCGGCATCGACGCCACGCAGGGTCCGAATCCCGCCGACGTGGTCGTGGCGCTGCGCGACCGCGTGCAGACGTTCAAGGAAATGGCCGAGCGCGCGAAGATCTGGTACGGCCCGATCGTCGAATGGGATGACAAGGCCGTGGAGAAGCACCTGCGCACCGACACCGCACCGGCCGCGCTCGACGCCGCGAAGAAGGAACTGGCCGCACTCCCCGAGTGGACGCCGGAAGCGGTGCACGGCGCGGTCGAACGCGTCGCCGCCTCGCTGGAACTGGGCATGGGCAAGGTCGCCGCGCCACTGCGCGTGGCGATGACGGGCACCCAGGTTTCGCCGTCGATCGAGCACACCATCTATCTCGCCGGCCGCGAGGGTGCGCTCTCGCGCATCGACGATGCGCTGGCGCGTGCCGCGGCCTGAATCCCGGCGAGCGAGCGGGGATGAGCGGTGAATGAGCTGCTCGCCCGCGCCATGCAAGGGGTCGACCCGGACGATCCGGGCGCCTTCCTGCGGATATTCATGAACCTCATGGCCCTGGTTCCCTGGGGCCAGCTGATCCTCTGGCAGGTCGTTTTCGTGGTGGTCGGCGGCCTGCTGGGTTGGTGGCGGGGCCGGACGATGGCGGGCGTGGTCGCAGCGCTGATCCTGGGGCCGTTCGGCTGGGTGGTGCCGTTCCTGCCGCGGCGTACGCCGCCGCCATTGCCCGGGTCGAAAAAACGCTGACCCGCCCTCATGTTACGATGACGGCCATGAGGATATGCCTGTGACGAACCACGCCGCCCACCGACATGAGCACGACCATCACGACGACGCTCGTGGCTTCGTCGCGGCCGTGGAGCACGTCTCCACGGAACGTGGCCTGCGGCTGACGCCGCTGCGTCGCGAGGTACTCGAACTGGTCGCCGGCGCGGGCAAGCCCGTGAAGGCCTACGACCTGCTCGATCGCCTGCGTGAGAAACACGGTAACGCGGCACCGCCCACGGTGTATCGCGCCCTCGACTTCCTGCTTGAGAACGGCTTCATCCACAAGCTGGAATCGATCAACGCCTACGTCTCCTGCCATCATCCGGCCGAAGCGCACCAGGTACCGTTCCTGATCTGCGACAAGTGCCAGTGCGCGCAGGAAGTGTGCGACGAGCGCGTCGCCGAGTTGATCGAAGCCCAGGCGAAGGCCTTCGGCTTCCGTCCGCAGGCGCAGACGCTGGAAGTGCATGGGATCTGCAAGAACTGCAGATAGGGCGAGCGTGCGGTTTAAAGCTCACTAGTAGATCGCAACCATACTCTCATACCCGGTCCAGACCCCTTGCCAGTCGGATATCACTGGTTCAGGATTCAACCACAGGTCACGGATGCAGGGGATGGGGATGGGGAAGATCACGCTGTCGCTGGGCCTAAGCTTGGCATTACTTAGTTCGCCTGTCTTTGCGGGTACGGTCACGTATTTCTATACCGATCCGCAGGGGAGCGTTCTCGCTACATCGGACGCAAGTGGAAATATGACGGCAGTCCGTGATTATCGTCCTTATGGCGCACCGGCGCTGGGGGAGGTGGTGCAGGGCCCGGGCTATACAGGCCATGTGGAGGATTCGGACAGCTCCCTCGTTTATATGCAAGCCCGCTACTACGATCCAATTGTGGGGCGCTTTGCAAGCGTCGACCCCAAGCCACCAGAGGCAGGGGATATTTTCGGATTCGGTAGATACGTATATGTGAACGGCAATCCTATTGCACGCATAGATCCTACCGGGAAGGTTGGATTGCTTTTCTGGACTGCCAAGAATCAAGTTACCTATACGACGCAGTATGTAATCGGAACGTCTGGCGGCGCGCGCCTTCCGGTCTCGCCCGCTCAAATCAATGAACAGATCGCCCACGATTTTTCCGGCACTGTAAAGATTGGCGCGGTGACTGTAACAGTCACCGCGCAAGCAGTTGAAGCGACATCCTCGGCTGCACAAGGGACATCCAACTTTATTAACGTTGTTCCCGATACACAAGGTGTTACATCTACGGGGCGTGCTGAAACTAACGCGGTTGGCGGCGATCGTGTAACTGTTGCCGCTTCTGGAAAATATGGCGCCACGCCGCTAGTGATATCGCATGAGCTCGGAGGTCACACGGGAGGTGCTGGAGATCAGTACAAGAACGGCACCGCCGCGAATGGAAGCACTATTACGAGTGAGCCAGCTGGGGCTTCCGGTATCATGAATAACCTTAGCGGCGATCCTGCTAATGAGCAGGCCTTGCGAGAAATACTGCAGGCGCCTGGAAATATCAATTCGTGCGCACCGGACGTTCATGCTGGAAATGGGAGGTGCTGAAATGAAGCCGACGGAATTAGTGGTTTCGTCCATCGCACTCGCGCTGCTCGTCTGGAATCCCGTCTTCGCAACACCCTCTACTTTACAGGGCCCGCCCGAGCCTCCGCGGAAGTGCGTTATCCAGCAGAAGGCCTGGTGCATACAGGAAGGCGCGGCCGTTGAAATCACGCTCGCCCAAAGGGAGGGGCGTGATGAAGCGAACAATAATGTCTGGAGACTCCGGGATGTTCGGCATCCGGAGTTTGTGATGACTATTGTCGAGCCGGAAGGATGTAGACGCGGCTACGCCGATAGGGTGCAGGCCCTTGGATACAGTGCAAACGTCGCATGGCGAGGCCAAGTGTGGGACGAGATGAGAGTGAGCCTTCGTACTGACGGCGGCTGCACACTTCGCCTTCTCGTCACGCCATACAACGGCAGTGACTTCGAGTGGGCATATTCAACAGGCAGGTTGCTACTTGCTGCGTGCAAGGACGAAGGTTGCGATGTACTCGTCCCAACAATCGCGGATGTGACGTCCGTTTACAGGGATAGGTTCCGAGGGATCGCTAAGGGAGATTGAGATTTTCAGGGGCGGTGGGCTCGTTTTCACGACCATCGTCGGGCGTGTGGAGCGCTCCTGCGGAGCTGGCTCTTGGCACCGAGCGACCTTAGCCTGTAGCCCGCAATAGAATTGCCGTGATGTTGTCGCGCGCACTCCCACCCAGCGCTTCCAGGATCAGGTGATCCACGCACTCCTGCGCGGCGATGTCGGTCCGCGAAACGATCTCGCCGATGCGTTTGTCTTCGACTTCGTCGGTCAGGCCATCGGTGCACAGCAAGAGCCGCGCTCCCGCGGCAAGCTCTCCACGCGCAAGGCCGATGTGAAGCTGCTCGGGCGAGGTGATGCCGAGCGCCTGGGTCAGCACGCTGCGCTGGGGATGCGTGCGCGCCTGAGCCTCGGTCAATTCGCCCGCCTCGACCAGCGCTTCCACGATCGAATGATCGTGAGAAAGGCGGGCTAACGTCCCGTCCCAGCGGTAGATTCGGCTGTCGCCGACCCAGGCGGCCTCATAAGACCGGCCGACGATACGCACGGCGGCGATGGTCGTCCCCATGGGGCGCGAATCGGCCAGGCCGCTCGAACGGGCGATCAGCGCCTCGTTCACCCGCTGGATCGCATCGACCAGCGATTGCCCCGCCGCGACCTGGGCCACGACGCCGTCACGTGCGGTCGCCGAAGCCACCTCGCCGTGCTGGTGCCCGCCCATGCCATCCACGACCAGGAACAAGCCCAGGCCCGCGTCGGCGTAATAGGTGTCCTCGTTGCGCGTACGGCGGAGCCCCGTATGCGTGCCGTGTCCGAACTCGATCATGGAGACCTTGGAAAAGCGAAGGGAAGGGCACCGATGCGCCCATTGCCCGGGCAGGATGCCCCATCAAAAGCCTGTTGTCACGGCAGAACAGACCCACTATCATTGCGGGCCCGGCAGGGCTCAACCCCTGCCGTCGACCGTTCACGGAGAGGTGGCAGAGTGGTCGAATGTACCTGACTCGAAATCAGGCGTACGTGTAAGCGTACCGTGGGTTCGAATCCCACCCTCTCCGCCACTTGATACAAGTCGTTGAACGCCCGGTGATCTCAGATCGCTGGGCGTTTTTCGTTTTGGGGCTTCCGGGTAGGTCAACACGCATATGCGTCTACCCCATCATCTGCTTCGGCACAAGTCCGGCATGTAGTATTTCCGGATCATCGTCCCGCGTGACCTCATGGGCACGCTCGGTAAGAAGGTCATCAAGCGGAGTTTGGGCACCCGCGAGCCGGGCCTCGCCAAAGCGTATGCGTATGCCCTGGGCGCGCAGTGTGCTCGGACCATCGTCGAGGCCAGCCAACCCACAAGGCCCGGCCATATCTGAGCCCTTGCTCGCACCGGGTGTTCAAGAATCCACATCGTCATTAGCCCGAGTGCTCCGCGCCTAGCGCGTTAGGACGGGTAACGACGCGGGTGGGTAAATCGGCCAAGCCCAGGCTCGCGTCGTGCTTGGTAGCCCACGCAAGGAGGTCTTGAAGGATGGGCAGCACGTCCACGCCGGCTTGGGAGAGTTCGTATTCGACCCTGGGAGGAACCTCAGGGTAAGCCCGGCGTATGACCATTCCGGATGTGACGAGGTCCTTGAGTTGGGCCGTGAGCATGTGCTGCGTGACTCCAGGGAGCGCACGCTTCAGCGCGCCGAACCGCACGGGACCCTCGACCAGCAAGCCTACGATCTCGATCTTCCATCGACCTGTGATCGCTCGAAGAGCCTGCTGGAACCGACGGGTTTGCTCTGGGTCCGGGCCGGTGCAGCCATCGCAATCGTCGCTTCGGTAGCGCCTCGGTTGGGCGAAATCGGTTTCCATTGCTGGCCTCGGTCTGTTTTTTCTTACTAGGATGAAAAAACATCCTACTTGTCGAGCCCCTGATCGTCTCTCACGATGACCGCATAACGGAGGTTCGACCATGAGTAAAGTTCTTGTAACAGGAGGCTCCGGCTTCTTGGGCATTCATTCCATCCTGCGCTTGCTCCAGGACGGACATAGCGTCCGGACGACGGTGCGCTCGGCTGAGAAGCAGAAAGCGGCGCAGGACACCCTGGCGTCCGCCGGGGTCTCGACCTATGACGTTGAGTTTGTCCAGGCCGACCTGCTGCGCGATGACGGCTGGCAGGCGGCTGCGACCGGATGCGATTACGTTTGGCACGTCGCTTCCCCGTTTCCGGGTGCGTCTCCCAAAGACGAAGACGAAATCATCCGACCCGCGCGGGAGGGCACCCTGCGTGTATTGCGTGCTGCGCGTGCCGCCTCGGCCAAACGGGTGGTGCTGACCTCCTCGTTTGCGGCGGTCGGCTATGGAACCCGGCCCACCCCCTCCTACACATTCACTGAAGCCGACTGGACCGACCCCCGGCTCCCCAACCCGCCCTATATCCG
>NZ_JBPGXU010000104.1:0-13040 GCF_056755675.1 Luteibacter sp. KNZ12-1A
AGATGTGTATAAGAGACAGGACCTGGCCCGCTGCCGCGGGATCGCCGGCAGAGCCGGCTCCCACTACAATGGCTCCTTTGCTTTCACCCAAGGAATCCGTCCCGATGAGCGACGACGCCAAGTACCGCCCGGTCAGCCGTGAACAGGCCGAGGAGGCCGTGCGCACGCTGTTGCTGTGGGCGGGCGAGGATCCGAACCGCGAGGGTCTGCTCGATACGCCCAAGCGCGTGGTCAAGGCCTATTCGGACTGGTTCAAGGGCTACGACGAAGACCCGGCCGACTACCTGCGCCGCACCTTCGAGGAAGTGGCCGGGTACGACGAGATGATCGTCCTTCGCGACATCGAGTTCGAAAGCCATTGCGAGCACCACATGGCCCCGATCATCGGCCGCGCGCACGTGGGTTACGTTCCCACCGATCGTGTCGTCGGCATCAGCAAGCTCGCCCGCGTGGTCGACGGTTTCGCCCGTCGCTTCCAGGTGCAGGAAAAGCTCACCGCGCAGATCGCGCACTGCATCGAAGACACCCTGCGCCCGCGCGGTGTCGGCGTGGTGATCGACGCCAGTCACGAATGCATGACCACCCGTGGCGTGCACAAACGCGGCGTATCGATGATCACCAGCCAGATGCTCGGCAGCTTCCGCGAAGATCCCCGCACGCGGGGCGAGTTCCTCCGCTTCGTCGGCGTCGACCGCCGCTGACCTTGAACGGTCCGGTCGATACCACCGTCCACGACGAACGCCTGCAGGATCTTTTCCGCGACGGCATCGTCGTCGAGGACCTTCCTTCCGTGTTCCCGTTGTTGCGGGGGCGCGGCCTGCTGCGCACGTTCTCCGCGTTGTTCCACGGCAGCGAGGCACAGGTGCTGCTGCGCCTTCTGGTGTTGCGCACGCTGGGTGGCCGCTCGCATGCGACGGAATGGACGCCGCAGGAGATCCGCGACCACCTGGCTTTCGTCGACCCGGTGAAACTCGAGACGGTGGTCCAGCGGCTGAAGGACCACGACCTGCTGGTCTACGACAGCGAGACCCAGCGCTACCGGGTGGGCCCGCTGGGCCGCAAGGCGCTTGGCGCGCTCGCGGCGATGCTCGAGTTCGAGAACGACGACGATGACGGCCTCGGCTACCTCACGGCGCAACTCGCCGCGGGGCAGGCCATGGGGCGCGTGTCGGTCGACGAACTCGGCCACCTGCTGTCGCGCCTGACCGAACTGAAAGAGGACTTCGACCGCGCGGTGCTGTCCGGGTCCGAACACCGTATCCGTCAGGCCGCCGAACGCCTCGATTCGGTCTGGACATGGGTGGAAAAAGGCACCGAGGTGGTCGCCGGGATCACGGAGAAAGACGACCTGGAGCCCGCCGCGCATCGCCTGGCCCAGGCCGTCGGCCGTGCGCAGAGCGCCTTGTTGCGCCAGGCCGGCACGTTCCAGCGCGAACTCAACAAGATCGACCAGCACCGCGTGCACCTGGGCCGCACCGGCCTGTCCTCGTCGGACCTCGTCGGCTGGCTGCGTGCGCAGGACATCGACACGCTGGCCGCCTTCGAGGACGGCCAGCTCCTGCTGCCCCTGCCCGCCCCCTTCATCCATGACCAGATCGCGCTCGACGTCGCCGAGTTCGAGTTGCTGGAACGCGAACGGCTCGCGGCCGAGAGCACCGCGCTGCCGGGTGCGGAAGAACCACCCGATACCGCCGACCTGCCGATGGACGAGGAAGACCTGCGCTTCCTCGACGACTGGCGCGCCGAACTCGCGACCATCGACGAACCGCGCGAACTCGAAGACACCCTGATCGGCGACGACTATGCCCTCTCCGCCTATCGCCTCTCCTTGCTTGGCCTGCTGGGCGACCCCGAGTCGGCGGCACTGGAAGGCGGCACCGCCGACCTCGCGCGCCTGCCGCTCGCGCTGGAAATCGAAGCACGACTGATCGAGACCGACCTGCCCCAGATCGCGCTGGTCAGCGCCGGACGGCTGCGTCCGCGCGACGCCGCGAAGGACACCCATGATGCATGACGATACCGCCAGCCTGATCACCCGGCTGCTCGCCCAACGCTGGTTGCCGCGTGACGACGCGCAGGCACGCAAGGCGCTGCTCGACGAAGGTTTCCGTGAGGAACTCGACCGCCGCCTGGAAGCTGTCGGCCTCGAATTGCGCGAACATCCCTATGCCGCCTACATCGGCCTCGCCGTGGCGCGAAAGAGCGAGCGCGCCGTCTTCGGCGGCAGCGACAGCTGGATATCGAACACCTTGCAACTCGACCGCGATGGCGTGGCCCTGCTGGTCGTCATCTGGGCGCTGATCGTGCTGCCGAAGCGGCAGCGCCAGGTCGAGCGGCAGGATGCGGAAGCGGCCGCTTCGCAAAGCCAGATGTTCGCCGAGGACAAACCCATACCGCGCGATCCGGCCATCTCCCCCGTGATCGCCGAACGCACTCTGCTCGCCGATTTCGGCGACAAGCTCGGCGGCAAGACGCGCGTGGGCTTCAACCTGGGCACGCTGAACCGCCTCGGCTTCATCGTGCGCCGCAAGGGCGAGGTGGCGGAGGGCCCGCTGCTCGACCTCGCCTTCGACTACGAACGCACGGCACGCCGAATCCTCGATGGCGCGCTCGGCGACCTGCTCGCGGATGCCGCCTCGCGTCCCGCCGGGGAGAACATCGATGTTTGATTTCCGCAGCCTCGAAGTGGTGCATTGGGACTACTGGCAGCGTTTCAGCCTGCCGCTCGATACCAACATCGTGACCGTGGTCGGCCCCAACGGCTCCGGCAAGACGACCTTGCTCGATGCCTTGCGCACCCTGCTCACCATCGACTGTGCCGGCAACCGCGACTACAAGAGCTACCTGCGCCACAACGGCAAGCCTTTCGCATGGCTGCGCGCCCGCGTGGGCAACACGCCAGGCCCGAACGGCGAGCGCCCGTTCTTTCCGCTGATGGACCGCGAGGTGACCCTCGCCTGCCGCATCCAGAAGAAAGGCGGCGAGTGGACGCGCCAGTACGCCGTGCTAGGCGGCGACGTGAGCGTGGAAGAGATCGAGGCGCGCGGCGATTTCCTCGGCCTGCGCGAGTACCGCGTGCGCCTGGAAGGCGCCGGGCTGTCGCAGGCGATCCGTCGCGTGCTCACCCTGGAGCAAGGCGCGACGGACAAACTCTGCCAACTTCCGCCCAAGGCGCTGCTCGACCTCGTCTTCGACGTGTTCGGCGACAAGGCCGTGCTCGACGACTACCAGCGCGCGCGTAACGAGCAGGCCGAGGCGGATCGCGAGCAGCACGGGCTGGAGCACCAGCTCTCGCTGCTGCATGTGAGTTTTCAGGATGCGGAGGCGCGATCCCGCTCCTATCTGGAATGGAGTCGTCTCCAGAACGAGCGCATCCAGCTAACGGCGGAGACACTGCCGCGCACCGAGCTAGCCGAGTTGACAGCCAGTATTCGCGGTGCACGACCACAACTGAACGGCGTTAAACGTCGCGAAAGCGAGCTACGCGATCGGGATGCGGAACTCGCCCGGACGCTGGCATCCCTCGACAGTGCGGGCGAAACACTGCGTGCGGAGCAGGATGAGGCGGACATTGCGCGCCAAGCTACCCAAAAGAGCTTTGCCGCCGCCCGATCGGCAATGGACAAGAACGATGTTCTGCTCGCGCAGGAAGCACGCCTGCGCGAGCAGATAGCCGCCCAGGACGGGGCGGATCACGAACGACTGGCGAGCCTGGCCCGCGATGCCCGTACCAAGCTCGCCTCGCTGGCTACCGAAGAAGCCGGACTGCGCCAGGAACTCGGAACGCTCACACAGCAGCTTGCCGCTTGGCGGACCGGTCGGCGCTACACCCCGGATTTCGAGGCCAGCTTCCGCCGGGCGCTCGACGAGGCGGGCATTCGTCACAGCATGCTCAGCGAAATCATCGAGGTCGTCGATCCGCGCTGGCAACCCGCTGTTGAAGCCGTGCTGGCGGGGTCGCGCCACGTCGTTCTGCTGGATGACCCCCGCGACAGGGAAAAAGCGTGGGCAATCGGGGAGCGGCTTCGTTACCGGCATTTCGTCGTACCTGATCGCGCACCGGCACAGGTAGCCACACGTGACTCGCTGCTTGAGGTGGTGGCTTTCTCGGCTGCGGCACCCGACTGGCTACTGCGCAACCTGGACCGGATCCGTCGTGTCGAAGATGTCTCGGCCGGCGCAAAGCTCGGCCGCGACCAGGACTGGATTACGCCTCAAGGCTATTTCAGAGAGCGCCGTGGCGGCCGGCACCTGGGTGTGGACGACATGTATTTCGGTTCGGCCGCACGCGAACGACAACTACGCGATGGCGAAGCCCGGCTACGGGGTATCGAGGCACGACTGCAAGTACTCGGCGAACAGCGCGCACAGTCTCTGGCCATCGCAACCGATGCGGAGAACGTGTTGCGCGGCGCACGGGCCAGCAGCCAACTTGCCGATCGCGCCGAAGAATTTGCCGAAGCCCGCGAACGACAGGTGAGCCTGCAAGAAGACGTCCAGCGTACGGCCGACAGCCTGGCAGCTGCCGAGCGGCGATACGAGGACATCCGTGAAAGGCGACGGGATACAAATTCTTTACGTGACAACGGCGCGCGCGAACAGCGAAGCGTGCAGAATCAACTTGCGGAAGCGACCCGCCAACTCCACCACCTTCGCGACGAGCAGGCTGAACGCCTCAAGGCGTTCCGCATCAAACGAGGTCATGTCGCGCCCGTGCACCGTACGCGTACCGCCATGGCTGCACTGCGTGAGTTATACGAATCGCCCGCCGCAGTTCGGCGCGAAATGGAGCGCAACCAGCGCAGCCTGGACGAAGGCGTGTGGGAGCAGGATGCCAGTGTGCTTGCACTGCGTGACAAGCTCGCCGCCGACCATGACGGGCTCAAGCTCGACCTCGAAAAGCGACGTCTGCACCTGGAACGGGCCTCGAAGATCACACAAGAGGCTCGAGGCGCCTACATCCAGGTCTTGCGCAATACCGTCCGCCGCTACGCCAAGAACCTCAAGGTATTGGCCGACCTCGCCGGCATCGGTGTTGACGTCGAACTGCCGGAGTTGAGCAACGACGACCTCGCCCTAGCCTCGGCCGCATTACATGTGCGTTTCGAATTCGACAAGAAGGGCTGGATCGGCATGGACGACGGTGAAGCCTCCGGCGGCCAGCAGGTCATGAAATCGCTATTGCTGCTGGTGGCCCTGATGCGCGACGAGGATCGCCCCGGCGGCTTCGTCTTCATCGACGAGCCCTTCGCCCACCTCGACATCTTCAACATCGACAAGGTCGGTGCGTTCCTCAAGAGCACCCGTGCGCAGTACATCCTGACCACGCCAGCGACGCACAACGTCAACGTGTTCCAGCCGTCGGAACTGACCCTGGTGACGAGTAAACGCCGGCCAGGAGCGACATGGGCGCAGCCCCTGGCGGTGTTACGGCGAAGGAGTGAAGTGGCGTGAATACCCGCTCGTGGCACTCGGGGGACTGGAGCACGCCCGATGTACACGGCATCCGTACACTCATCACCAATGCACGAAGAGAAAAGCGCCGCCGGCGTGGTGGACCTGCCGACGCCGAGGTTCTCGAAGTTTGGCCGAAGACCTGGAAGGACCTGGTCAAGGATTGGCTGCGGGCGGGCGGAGAACGCCTGTCGCGGAAAAATCTCTCGTCCCGAGCCACCAACGAGAGGGAACACATGGTTCCCGATGTCGCGGAAGCGCTCTTGGAAGCGGGCTGGGTAGAACTCGAAGAACATTTCAGGTCTGGCGGGTGGCACCTCTACCGCCTTGCATGGCTGGATTCCGACCAGTTACGCGAATCGCTAGGTCTCGCCCGAAGGGATGTGTTAGCTCGCGCTCGAGCGGAAGCGCTTTCAACCAAGCCGGGCGATGCACGCTTGGCCACGCTGCATGCGAGCCTCGTCGGCAAGCCCCTCAAAACGGTGCTTTCCCGCGCCGCCCTGCTCACCCGGCTGGACCACTGGCTTGCTGAAGAAAGGAGCGGCACACGGCAACATTTCGCGCACTTCGCGAGAGGCGATACCAAATCCGTTTCCAATAGCGAATGGCAATGGCTCAGCGAACATGCCGATATGGAAGGCATGGGCATAAGCCGTCACCCACCGACGTTATCGATTCGGGCACCCTTCTCTTTGATCGCGAAAGACGGGCGCTTCGATCTCGCCATGGTTCCCGACCTCGCCAGGCTCAGCCCAGGCACGCTCCGTGGAATCGATCGTATCGACGGGCACATAGCACGCTGGCTTTTTGTGGAAAATCACGCGAACTTCGAGGATGTCGCGCGCAGGCTGGGTCATCAGGATGCCGTTGTCTGGCTACCCGGATTCGCGCCGGACTGGTGGCTCGAGGTCATGACTCATCTGGTTTCGCTGGCGCCCGCCCCGATCTTCATCGCCGCAGACCCCGACCCCGCCGGTATCCACATCGCATTGCGCGCGGGTCACATATGCGCCGGGCAGTGGACGCCCTGGGCAATGTCCGCGGAGGCGCTGGCGCATACCGGCACGGGAAAGGCGCTCAATGCATTCGACCGCGAAAGGCTGGCCGCCCTCTCTGACGCCGATCTGCCCTTCGGACTCCGTTCATTGGCCGATGCGTTGGAGGAAACAGGCCGAAAAGGTGAACAAGAGGCTCTCGATCTCGTAACGTGGCTGCTCAATACAACCCCGTCTCGCCCGGAATAGGATTGTCCTCGCCCGATCCATCCAGCGCGTCGCCACTGCTATTCGTCGGTCGCTGCCGGGTCGGGTCGTGTTCGTCGTGTTCGTCGTGCAAGCGCGCATGACGCCGGGCCAGGAGATACGCTGTCGCCAGCGCGCCAAGGCTGGCGCCGATGGCGATGCTCAAGCCCACGTTACGGCGAACACCACGTCCGGCGACACCCATGGCCTGGGTCGCCAAGGCACCGGCCTGCCCCGCGTACTCGCGCGCGGCACCCAATGCTTCGCGGGGATGATGGCCGGTAAGGGCGCCCGCGACGCGGTGCGCGCGCCCGAGGACTTCTTCGCCGATGCTCTTGCTACGGAACAGGGTCATGGTGGGTATCCTCCTTTCGAAGGGCCTACCGTGACGGGTCAGGCGTGATGGAAACGCAGTGCGTTTGTAAGCCGCCGATGATGGTTCACCGGCGGCGTCACGGTTGTCACGGCAGGCTGTTCAGCCATGCATCGTCCGACCCTTCCTCGACACCTTCGAACAAGAAGGTGGAAAGGTATCGTTCGCCAGTGTCCGGCAGCATGGCGAGGATGACGCTTCCCTCTTCCACGCCCTCGGCGTACTTCAAGGCCGCCGCCAGGGTGGCGCCGGCCGACACGCCGACGAAGATGCCTTCCTCCTGGGCGAGCCGCCGCGCGGTGTCGCGCGCCAGCACCTCGTCCACCGGCAGGTTCACGTCGAAAATCTTCCGGTTGAGCACCTCGGGCACGAAGTCCGGTGTCCAGCCCTGGATCTTGTGCGGGGACCACGGCTTGTCGGCAAGCAATGGCGCGGCGGTGGGTTCGGACACGACGATCTTCACCTCGGGACGGGCCACCTTCAGCACCTCGCCCACGCCCGTGAGCGTGCCGCCCGTCCCCCAACCGGTGACGAAGGCATCCAGCCGGCGGCCGGCGAAATCCTGGAGGATCTCCGCAGCCGTCGTATTGCGGTGGTAGGCCGGATTGGCAGGATTCTGAAACTGACGCGGCAGGAACCAGCCGTGCTTCGCGGCCAGTTCCTCCGCACGCTTCACCATGCCGCTGCCGCGTTCGGCGGCGGGCGTGAGAATCACCTTGGCGCCATAGGCGCGCATCAGCTTCCGGCGCTCCACCGAAAAGCTGTCCGCCATCGTCGCGACGAACTTGTAACCCTTGGCCGCGCAGACCATCGCCAGTGCGACACCCGTGTTGCCGGAGGTCGCCTCGACCACGGTGTCGCCCGGCTTCAACAGGCCCTTCCGCTCGGCGTCGAGGATCACGGCGATGGCGAGGCGATCCTTCACCGACCCGCCCGGGTTGAACGATTCCACCTTCGCGTAGAGGGTCACGTGGGGCGGGGCCAGCCGATGCAGGCGCACGATGGGCGTGCGGCCGATGGTGTCCAGAATGCTGTCGTGGATCATGGGCGACTCCCTTGGCGAAAGGTGCAAGGGTCCAAAGGTACTCCCGTTTCCCACGGGGCGACAAACGGGCGGGGATCGAGCAGACTGCCGGCCTATGAATCGACGTCCATACGGCTTGCTGGCCACCTTGCTCCTGATCGCCCCGGCATTCGGCCAGGACTTTCCGCGAACACCCACGGAGTATCTTCACCGCATGGACGGCAATGGCGACGGCCGGATCGACGAGGCGGAGTATGTCCGTTACATGAGCCAGGGCTTCCTGCGCATGGACGTCAACGGCGACGGCGTGCTCGACGCCAACGATGGTCCGATGCGTCCCGGTGCGAAGTCGGTGCGCCTGGACGAGTTCCAGCGCAACCTGATCCATCAGTTCCACAAGCTGGACCGGAACGGGGATGGGGTGCTGGATGCCCGGGAGCTTTCGCAGCCGCCGCGGTAAGAGCATCGCCGACAGGGTCGGCTCCCACCACCACACGGGCTCCCACCGGGGTCGACTTCCGCTACCCTCTGGCGAGCCTGGGGAGGGTGAATGAATACGACCGAATTGTTCCTGATCGCGATGACGATCATTCTTGGCGTGCCGTATCTGGTCTGGCGCGTTTTCCGTACGGACTATTGGGCACCCCTGGTGGTGGTGCAGATCGTCACCGGCATCCTGTTGGGCCCCGGTGTACTCGGCAAGGTCTTTCCGGATTACTACGGCACGGTGTTCGCGCCGCCGGTCATCGGCGCCTTGAACGGCATCGCCTGGTGGGCGGTGATGGTGTTCGTCTGGATCGCCGGGATCGAGCTGGACCTGCGCGAGGTCTGGAAGCAGCGCCGGGAGTGCGGCACCACGGCGGGACTGGCGCTGGCGGGGCCCCTCGTCGCGGGCTGCCTCGCCGCGCTGGCGATGCTGGCGTGGCGAGACGGATGGATAGGCGAAGCGGCGACCACCTGGCAGTTCGTGCTGGGCGTGGGCATGGCCTGCGCGGTGACCGCCCTGCCCATCCTCATCCTGCTCCTCGAGAAGCTGGACATCCTGCGCCGGCCGCTCGGCATGCGCGTGCTGCGTTACGCCAGCCTCGACGACCTCGCGATCTGGGGCGTGCTCGCGATCATCCTGCTCGACTGGAAGCGGGTCGGGCACCAGGCGGCGTTCCTCGCCGGATTCGCCGTGGCGGCCTGGCTGTTCCGCCAGCTGATGGCACGACTGCGAGAAAGCGATCGCTGGTATGTCGGCCTGATATGGCTCGCCGCCTGCGGGTATGGCGCTGACTGGTGCGGCCTGCACTACATGGTCGGCGCCTTCCTCGCCGGCGCCATCATCGACCGCGACTGGTTCACGCTCGATCACCTGGACAAGCTTCGCCACCACGTGTTGCTGGTGGTGATGCCCGTGTTCTTCCTCTCCACCGGCCTGCGCACGAACTGGTCGGTCGGTGGCACGGCGGTGTTCGTCGCCGCGGCATTGCTGCTGGTGGCATCCGTGGCGGGCAAGCTCGCCGGCGTGGGACTCGCGGGCAAGCTTCTGGGCTGGGCGCGTGGCGATGCATGGACGATCGGCTGGCTGTTGCAGACCAAGGCGCTGATCATGATCATCTTCGTCAACATCCTGCTCGATCGCCACGTGATCACGAGCGAGACCTTCACCGCATTGCTGCTCATGGCGGTGGCAAGCACGATGCTGACCGTGCCTATCGTGGCGCCACGCCTGAAGCGACTCCTGGGCTGACCACGGACACCATGGAAACGAGTACCCACACCCCCGTGCGCCGCGCCGCCGTGATCTTCATCTTCATCACGGTGCTGATCGACATCCTGGCGTTCGGCATCATCATCCCGGTGCTACCGCACCTGATCGAGCAGATGACCGGCAACACGGTGTCGAACGCCGCATGGTGGGTGGGCGTGTTCGGTACCGTGTTCGCCATCGTGCAGTTCATCGCCTCGCCGATCCAGGGTGCCCTGTCCGACCGGTTCGGGCGGCGGCCCGTGGTGTTGCTGTCGAACCTCGGCCTGGGGCTGGACTTCGTCTTCATGGCCGTCGCGCCTTCGCTATGGCTGCTCTTCGTCGGACGCGTCATCTCCGGTGTCACCGCGGCGAGCTTCACCACGGCCAACGCCTATATCGCGGACGTGACCCCGCCGGAGAAACGCGCGGCCGCGTTCGGCATGCTCGGCGGCGCCTTCGGCATCGGCTTCATCGTCGGTCCGGCGCTGGGCGGATTCCTCGGCGGAATCGACCTGCGCCTTCCGTTCTGGGTGGCGGCTGGGCTGGCACTGACCAACTTCCTGTATGGCTTCTTCATCCTTCCCGAGTCGCTGCCTCCGGAGAAACGGGCGGCACGCTTCGAGCCGCATACGGCCCATCCGTTCGGCGCGCTGAAGATGCTGCGCCGCCACCGCGAGGTGTTCGGCCTTTCCATCGTGATGTTCCTGTTCTACCTCGCCCATTACGTATTGCAGACGGTATTCGTCCTCTACGCGGACTATCGCTATGGATGGGGACCGCAGCAGGTGGGTTACGTCCTGGCCCTGGTCGGTGCCTGCGACGGGACCGTGCAGGCCTTCCTCACCGGCCGTCTTGCCGCCCGCTTCGGCGAGCGGCGCGTCCTGCTTGCCGGCATGGCCTTCGGCACGGCCGCGTTCGCGGTGATGGGATTGGCTCCTGTGGGCTGGGCCTTCCTGGTCGGCATCCCGCTGATGTCGCTATGGGGCCTGGCCGGCCCACCCATCCAGTCGATCATGACCCGCCATGTGGAGCCGGACGAACAAGGGCGCTTGCAGGGTGCCGTCACCAGCCTGGGCAGCTTCGCAGGAATTTTCGGTCCCTACCTGTTCGCCCAGATCTTCGCGTTCTGGATTTCGCCGGCACGCACCGTCCACCTGCCCGGCGTTCCCTTCCTGGTGGCCGCGGCCCTCGTGGCCTTCGGCATCGTGGTGGCTGCGCGGGCCACGCGGGACGAGCCAGAGCCCGCTTTGGCGGGGAAAAACGTGAGCTAATTCGCAAACTTCATCGTATCATGCGATCCGAATCGGCAAATAACGCGACGGTTGGGACGTGCGTTTGGACAACCAGCTCTGGGAAAGCAAGTATCACGAAGCCGTGGAGCGGTTGACCCGTGAAGAGGCGCAGTGGCGCACCGCGGAGTCCCTCCTGCGCCAGCTGGTCGGCTGCCTCGGCCGCGTCGCGCATGGCGCGCATGACCAGGTCGATCCACATATCGAGCGCCTGTCCGCTGCGTTGAGCGGCACCATGGAACCGTTGGCACTCGAACCGCTCGTCAATGAACTCGCCGAAGCGATCGAGGGCCTCGGCGCCCGCCCCCGTGGCGTGAACGACGAGCGGTCCATTCCCATCACGCGCCCGCAGCGCACCGAGCACGGCTCGTCCGTGCAGTCGTCGCTGAGCCGCCTCGTCGACCGCATCGTCATCCTGCCCCGGCTCGCCGACCGTGCCAACGACCTGCGCCACGATGTCGCCGACGCGGGCGACCTGGTGGCGCTGGCCGTCTGCGGCGACCGCCTGGCCGACCTCGTCAACGAACAACGCATCGGGCTGCAACGCGAGATCGACGCCTTGCAGGCCGTGCTCCGCCACGTCACTGGCCGTCTCGACGAGATGAGCCAGTACATGTCGCGGGAACTGGCCGATCAATCCACCGGCGAAGCGAACGGGCAAGCCCTGGACGCGTCGGTGGCGCACGAGATGCGCCTGCTCGGCGAAGCCGCCCTCGAGATCGACGACATGCACGAGCTGCGCGAGCGCGTGAACCAAAGCCTCGAGACCATCTCGCATTGCTTCCGCGATTTCCGTGATCGCGAGGGCGTCCGGCTCACGGCCTATCGTGAACGCGCGGAGCGGATGCGCCTGCGCATCGAACAGCTCGAGACCGAACGCAACACCTTGCAGCGCTCCCTCGAACGCGAACACGAACTCGCGCAGACCGACACGATGATCGGCATGCCCAACCGCCTCGCCTACGAGAAGCGGATCGAGGCGGCCTACGAGAGCTGGCAGGCCACCATGCGGCCGCTGAGCATCGCGGCCATCGACATCGACCATTTCAAGAGCATCAACGATACCTACGGCCATACCGCGGGCGACGCGGTGTTGCGCATCATCGGCCAGGCCCTGTTGAAGCACATACGCCCATGCGACTTCGTCGCCCGCTATGGCGGCGAGGAATTCATCGTGATCTTCGATGGCGCCGACGAAGCGGAATCGCTACAGGTGTGCGAGCGGCTGCGGGGCAAGATCCAGCACCTCGCCTTCCACGCAAGCCGGCAACCCGTTCGCGTCACCGCGTCGATCGGACTGACCCAGTTCCGACCGGGCGACACGCCACAATCGGTGTTCGACCGCGCGGACCTCGCGCTGTACACGGCCAAGAACGGCGGCCGCAATCGTTGCGTGGTGGGTTGAAAGCCTCGGTGATTGCTTAAGCCGCCACGTCGAAAAGACGCCCCACCGCCGCCGTCAATGCCATCGCCGCCGCACCCCAGAACACGACACGGGTGACGCCGCGGCCGATGTTCGCCCCGCCGGTCCAGGCAGACACCGCGCCGAGGATCGCCAGGGCGACGAGGGACACGGCCACCGTCACCATGGTGACCGATTCGCGCGCCGACAACGCCGCGGCGACGATGGGCAGGAGGGCCCCGCTGGCGAAGCTCAACGCCGACGCCGCGGCGGCCTGCAACGGCCGCGCCGCCGTGGTCACCGACAGCCCCAGCTCATCGCGCGCATGCGCCTCGAGCGCGTCGTGCGCCATCAACTGCTCCGCCACGCGATCGGCCAGTTCACGGTCCAGGCCGCGGCGAACGTAGATCTCGGTGAGTTCCTTGTGCTCGCCGTGGGGATCTTCGCGCAACTCGCGCGATTCCAACGCCAGCTCGGCTTTTTCAGTATCCCCCTGCGAACGGCTGTCTCTTATACACATCT
>NZ_JBPGXU010000105.1:0-13077 GCF_056755675.1 Luteibacter sp. KNZ12-1A
ACCCCGGTCACCTCATTCCCGCAAACAACCCACGACTCACCCCTCCCGCAACAACGCCATTGGCGAGGTCCGCAACACCCGGCGCGTGCCGAACAACCCGATCGCCATCACCACCAGCGCCGCGAGCGCGGCGGCGCCTGCCAGCGGCCACAGCGGCGGCACGAAATGTTCGATGCGGAAGACGGCCTTGCCCAGCCATATGCCCGCCCCGGTCGCACCCAGCGCGGCAGTGAGGCCGGCGACCAGTCCCAGCAAGGCGAATTCGCAGGCCGCCGCGGCACGCAACTGGGCGCGCGTGGCGCCGAGCGTGCGCAACAGGGCGGCTTCCTTGCGACGTTCCTGGGCACTGGCGGCCAGCGCCGCCGCGAGCACCAGCGCGCCGGCGAGCAGGCTGAACCCGAGTACCCAGCGGACCGCGCTGCCGACCCGGTCGACGATTTCGCGCACGCGATCTAGCAAGGCATCGACGTCGATCAGGCTCAGGTTGCCGTACTCACGCGAAACCTTGGCCAGTTCGTCGGCATGGCCGCGCGGCAGGTAGAAACTGGTGAGCCAGGTATGCGGCAGTTCGCCGGCATGCGCCGGGTCCAGCAGCAGGAAGAAGTTGACCCGGAACGAACTCCAGTCCACCTTGCGCACGCTGCCCACGCGCGCATCCAGGGTGCCTTCTCCCACTTCGAAGCTCAGCGTGTCGCCCAGCTTCAGGTGGAAACGGTCGCGCCACGACGTGTCGACGGATACCTCCGCCCGCTCGGGCGAAGGACCTGGCCAGCGGCCTTCCACCACCTCGTTCGACGGTGGCAGCTGCGCACTCCACGACAGGCGCAGTTGGCGGTCCGCCGAATCCTTCGCCTCGCCATCCGCGAAGGCGATGCTGTCGATCGGCTTGCCGTTGATCGCGGTGAGCTTGCCCACCGCGAGCGGCATCATGTTGGTCCTCGTGGCGCCCATGCGATCCAGTGCCCGTGCGAATTCCTCGCGCTGATCGTCTTGCAGGTTCAGGGCGAACCAGTTCGGCGTATCCGCGGGAAGTTCGCGGCGCCATCCATCCAGCAACGACGGCGCGATCACGGCGAGCAGGAGCAACGCGCAAAGCCCGAGCGAAAGCGCCGTGGCCTGGACGAGCGAAAGGCCCCGGCGCCGGGCGAGGGCCGCCAGGCCGAGCCGCAGTGCCGGATGCGCGCCGGGAGCCACGCGCCGCGCTATCACCAGCAACAGCGCCGAGAGCAACGCCGCGACGAGAGCCACGCCCGCCAGGCTGGCGGCCAGGATGCCGGCCAGCTTGGCGGAGTCGCTCTGCACCCAGACCAGCGCGACGGCCGTGACGAGCGGCACGAGGTACAGCGCGTCGAAACGGCGCACGCGCCGCTGCATGGATTCGCGAAACACCGCCACGGGAGGCACTTCAGCCAGGCGTACGAGGGGAGGCAAGGCGAAACCAGCAAGCACGGCCAGGCCCATCGCGGCGGCCGCGAACGCCGGGCCGAGCGGCAAGGTGGTGGGGATGTTGTCGAACAGCTGGCGCGCGAAATACCACGCTCCCTGGGCAAGGCCCAGGGCGATGGCCATGCCCAGCGCGGCGGCCGGCAGGGCGAGCGCCGCGAGCGTGGTGACGAGCAGGGCCGCCACGCGCCGGCGCGGCGTGCCCAGGGCACGGAGCAGGGCCACTTCCGCGGCCTTGCGGCGTGCATAACGTGCGGAAGCCAGCGCGATCGCCACTCCGGCGAGCAAGGCGGAAAGCAGCGCGGTCAGGCGGAGGAAGGCGCTGGCGCGGTCGAACGCGGTGCGCATGCGCTCCTGCATCTTCTCGGGAGTGATCAGTTCGCCGCCCTGCGGCAGCGCGCCGCTTTCGACACGGGCGCGCCACGTCGCCACGGCGGCGGGTGGACCGGCCACGAGCAGGCGGTGGCGCGCGCGGCTACCCAGGGAAAGCAGGCCCGCTTCGCTGGCGTCGTCCAGGTTCATCAGCGCGCGTGGCGCGAGGGCGAACAATTCGCCGCCATCGGGCTGGCGTACCAGTTCGGCGGCCACGTGCAGGTCGCGGCCACCGATCTGGATCGCCTGGCCCGCCTGGATGCCGAGGCCGACCATCGCACGGTGGTCGAGGAATACTTCGCCCCGGGCGGGACCGCGGGCCGTGCGGTCGCGGCCGTCCGCGCCGCGGACCTCGAGGGTGCCACGCAGTGGGTAGGCGCTGTCCGTCGCCAGGACGTCGAGCAGCTGGCTACGTTCGCCGACGAAGGCCACGCTGCGGAACGCCGCGCCGCGTGTCGCGGCCAGGCCATCGGCACGCGCCGATCGCAGCATCGGTTCGGGCAGGGGCGCGGGAGCGGACACGCCGAGATCGCCACCGATCAGTTCGGCCGCGCTGGCCAATATGCCGCGCTCGATCCGGGTGGAAAGCGTCGCGACCACGCCCAGCGCGATGACCGCGAGGACCAGCGAGGCGGCCAGGGTGCGGAGCTCCACCAGGTGCCATTCACGTCGCAGCGTGCGCAGGGCCAGCCGGAAGACGTTCACGCGGGCACTCCGAGGCGGCCTTCGTGCAATTCCGCGGAGCGTGCACAACGGGCTGCGAGGCGCGCGTCGTGGGTGACCAGGATCAGGGTGGTGGCATGGTGCCGGTTCATCTCGAAGAGCAGGTCGCCGATATGTTCGCCGGTGTGCTGGTCCAGGTTGCCGGTGGGCTCGTCGGCGAACAGGATGCGCGGGCGGTGGACGAAGGCGCGGGCCAGCGCGACGCGTTGCTGTTCCCCACCGGAGAGTTGGGCCGGATAGTGCCGGCGCCGCGCGCCGAGGCCGACCGAGTCCAGTGCCGCATGGGCACGCTCGCGGGCGCCGTTGTCGCCCTCCAGTTCCAGGGGGAGCATCACGTTTTCCTCGGCCGTCAGCGCCGGGAGCAGGTGGAACGACTGGAAGACGAAGCCCACCAGCCGCCGCCGGATCGCCGCCCGGGCCTCCTCGTCCATGCTTTCCAGCGGCTGGCCGTCGAGACGGATGCTGCCCGCCGTGGGAACATCCAGTCCGGCCAGCAGTCCGAGCAGGGTCGTCTTGCCCGAACCGGATGCCCCCACGATGGCGAAGCTCTCGCCTTCCGCGACGCGCAGGTTGACGCCGGAGAGGATGTCCAGCTGGCCCTCGGGCCCGAAAACCGACTTGCTAACATCCGCTACTTCGAGAAGAACACGGGAAGAATCGCTCATGCGTCGTTGCCTGGTCCTGTTGCTGTTCGTCTGGTGCGCCATCGCCTCCGCGGCGGATACGCCGCGCAAGGTGCTGGTGCTCGGGGACTCGTTGTCGGCGGCGCACAACATTCCGGTGGAGGCCGGCTGGGTGCGTTTGCTGGACGCGCGCACCTCGAAGATGGCGACGCCATGGACGATGGTCAATGCCAGCATCAGTGGGGAAACGTCCCTGAGCGGCCGTAACCGGCTGCCCGGGCTGCTCGAGAAGCAGCGGCCGGGAGTGGTCGTGATCGAGCTGGGTGCGAACGACGGCCTGCAAGGCCTCCCCCTGGGCAAGCTCGCGGACAACCTCGATGCGATGATCGGCGCCGCCACGCGCGCCGGGGCGAAGGTGCTCCTCCTCGGCATCGAATTGCCGGTGAACTACGGCCCCCAATACCGCGACGGGCTACGCAAGGTCTACGTGGACGCGGCCAAGAAACACGGCGTGACGCTGGTGCCATTCCTGCTCGACGGCGTGGCCCTGGATCCGGCCCTCATGCAGGACGACGGACTGCACCCGACGGCTGCCGGCGAACCTCGCGTCGCGGAGAACGTATGGACGGCGCTAAGCCCGATGCTCCGCTAGACGACGCTGTCTCCACGTTGCGTTACCCACAATGAATCCTTGTTTTCGGTCTTCACGCTGTTCTCACCGGTCCGACCGTTAACTCTTCACATTTGTGAATCACCAGAGGAGTGGAGCGATGAGCAACGACGTACAGGCGGGTTTGATCCTTCTCGTCGAGGACAATCGCCAGATCGCCGAGATGGTCGGTGAGTTCCTCGAACGCAGGGGGTACTCGGTCGACTACGCCGCCGATGGCGTCAGTGGCCTGCATCTGGCGGTTTCCAACAGCTACGACGTCATCGTGCTGGATCTCATGCTGCCGGGCATGGATGGCCTGGACGTGTGCCGCAAGTTGCGCAAGGACGGCAAGAAGTCCACGCCGGTGCTGATGCTCACGGCGCGCGACACGCTGGAAGACAAACTGGTGGGCCTGGAGGCCGGAGCCGACGACTACCTCGTGAAGCCTTTCGAGGTACGCGAGCTGGAAGCGCGCCTGCGTGCCCTGATCCGGCGCGACCGCCGCCAGGTCTCGTCCGAGGTTCTCAACGTGGGCGACATGACCCTCGACACCGCCACCTTGCGCCTCACCCGTGGCGGCCAGGAACTCACCGTCTCGCCGATCGGCCTGAAACTTCTCGCCATCCTCATGCGCGAATCCCCGCGGGTCGTAAGCCGTCGCGATATCGAACGGGAAATCTGGGGCGATACGCTGCCCGATTCCGACACGCTGCGTTCGCACCTGTACAACCTGCGCCGCGTGATCGACAAGCCGTTCGACCGGCCACTGCTGCACACGATCCACTCCGCAGGGTACCGGTTGGCCGACCTCGATTCCGAAGTCGCTGCGTCGCAGACGGCATGAAGCGGGGGCGGGTTCGGAACTGATCGATGGAAGGCAGGGCATCGCAGGGGACCAGGCGCCGGCGCGGATCGTTCCGCGCGCGTGTCGCGATCGTCTTCGCACTGCAGACGGCCGTCGTGATCATCGCTTCGTTGATGGCGGCGAACAATGTCGCCCCCATCGGCGCGGCGATCGCGATCATGCTTTGTTCCGGCGGCCTTGCCTGGCTCGCGGTGTCGCGTGAGTGGATTCCCGTGGCGGCGCTGGCGCGCCTGTTGGAAGGCTGGGACCCCGATCGTCCCGACATGGAAGGCCTGGATCGCGAGAACGGGAGGCATCCCGATGGCGATGTCTCGTCGCTGATCCGCGGATTGCACGGCCTCGCCTCGCGTATCGAAGGCTTCGGCGAGCGCGAGCGCAACTTCACCCGGGACGCCAGCCATGAGTTGCGCAGCCCCCTCACCGTCATCAAGATGTCTTCCGACATGCTTGCCGACGAGATCGACCTTTCGGATTTCGGGCATCGCTCGCTGGAGCGCATTCGCCGCTCCACGCGCGAACTGGAAGCGCTGGTCGAGGCTTTCCTCATCCTCTCGCGTGAGTCCGACCAGGGCCTCGCGGAAGAAGACTTCGTGGTGAACAGCGTGTTGCGCCAGGAAGTGGATTATGCGCGCGAACTGATCGCGGGACGTCCGGTGGAGTTGATCCTCGACGAGCCGGCGAGTTTCGCGTTGCACGCTTCGCCGCGGGTCTTCGCGGTGCTCTGTGGCCAGTTGATCCGGCATGCCTTGCAGCAGACCGACCAGGGCACGATCGTCGTCACGGTGATGCCCGGCAGCGTGAGCGTGATCAACCCCGCACTCGATATGCCCGAAGCCGGCAGCCGCCGGCATGCATCGGTCGACCGGCACGGGTTCGACCTGGCGATCGCGCGTCGGCTCTCGGACCGGTTCCAGTGGCCGCTGGAGTTGCGTTCCTTGCCCGGGGCCAGTCGCATCGCCAGTGTGCGGTTTCCGCATCCGCAGCCGGTGGAAGCCTGAGGCCAGGTTGTATCGCCGACAGGGTCGGCTCCCACCATCAGAGGCGATCGCCGGGCTGCCTGGTGGAAACCCATCAAGCCCGCCGGCTCTGGTGGGAGCCGACCCTGTCGGCGATGGGTGCGCTCTCAGTCCACCAGCTTCGCGATACGCCCCGCATCCAACGCCCCACTCACCGCCTCGCGCGTCCCATCCGCCCTGATCGCCAACGTCCGCGGCGTCTCCCCGCCCCATGTCGGATCGATAAGGAAATTGATCCGTTCCGGTGTCGCGTCCGCGTAGGCGCGCGAGGGCACGGCATCGAGCTTCGCCGCCTTCAGGCGTGCCTCCAATGCGGCACGCTCTCCGATGGGATCGGTGGCGACGAAGACCAGATCCACGTTCGCATGGCTGCGTTGGAATGCAAGCAGCGCCGCGAGGTTCTCCTCGCAGTAGGCGCAATCCAGCGACCACAGCGCCACGATGCGCACGCCCTTGCCGGGTGGAGCGATGAGCGCCTTCGTGTCGGCCGCGGTCAATACGGTGGGAGCGGCGGCGGACGCCGCTGCCGGGAACAGGAAGATGAGCGCGGCGAACCAGTACCTCATAACAGTTCCGTCGGCACCAGCCGGAAGTGTCCGTCGGGATTCCAGCCGACGAAGGCGCGGTGCCGCCAGAGCAGCAGCTTCGGCCAACCCGATCCGCCATCGACGTGGGCGATGGCGCGTGCCTCCGCGAAGGTCGCGCCGCCATCGGACGATTCGCGCAGCATCAGCTCCACTCCCTTCGCCGATACCTGGTGGTAGGCGATCCACACGTGCTTCCCATCCACCGCGATATCGGCATGGGAGGCCCCCGCCGCAGCGACCGTGGCGAGGTGCGCGGGCTTGTCGCCGGGATGCAGCTGTCCGTACCAGATCGTCGCCTTGCCATCGGCCGCGCTGAACCAGACGGCGTGGCGCGTTCCCGCCGTGTCGATCGCGAGCGAGGGGCCGTGGTGCGGACAGCCTTCGATATGCCATTGGGTGAAGGTGGCGCGTTCCACCTTCGGCATGCCCTTGCCGACGGGAAGATCGGCGAAGGCGTGGTCGCGGATGTTGTCGCCGTAGATCGCACGGAAGAACGCGTCGATCGTGCCGTCGGGTGCCCGCGCCAGCGCGATGCGGCAGCACTCGCAACTTTCATCGACGATCTTGCGCTCGGGCGCGAACGTGGCGCCGCGGTCGCTCGACCAGCTGTAATAAGTGGCGGCGCCCAGGTAGGGCTTGCCGCTCGCCTTGGCCGCTTCGACATCGCGCTTGTCGATCCACGCGACGATCACGTTGCCCTTGCCGTCGACGGCGAGCGAATCGAAACGGTGAGTGATCTCGGCGCGATCGGCGTGCACGGTCATGGGCGTATCGAAATGCGCGCCGCCGTCGAGGGATCGCGAAAAGCGTACGAAACCCGTCCACGGAAGCTTGCGTGGTTGTGACCAGCTGACGTAAAGCTCGCCCTTCGGGCCCAGCGCGATCTTCGGTCGGTTCTCGCCCTCGGCGTAAAGGGGCTCGCCGATGGGATTGACGATGGTGGACGTGGCGAAGCTGCGGCCCATGTCATCGGATCGCCGCGCGCGGACATGCTCGCCTACCGTGTCGACCACCCAGAGATGGCCCGCCGCATCGAACGTGGCGTCGAAGCCCAACGGGGCCTCGTGGCCCATCGTCATGCCGGCCATGCCGTCATGCGCCTGCGCCTGCGCCATGGTGGCGCTGGCGAGGACCGAAGCGAAAACAAGGGCGATGAACTGGCGCATGGTCAATGCTCGTCGGGACGTTCGCGCACCGGATGCTTGCTGAGCTTGCGCTGCAGCGTGCGGCGGTGCATGCCGAGGCGACGCGCCGTTTCTGAGATATTGCCTTCGCATTCGGTCAGCACGCGCTGGATGTGTTCCCACTCGAGCCGGCGCAGCGGCAACGGGGCATCGGGTGCGTCGACCAGGTCGTCGAGATCGGCGGGGCCGGCATCGCCATCGAGCAGGGCGCGGACCACGGCGTCCGCATCCACCGGTTTGGCCAGGTAATCGTGGGCGCCGCGCTTGATGGCCTCCACGGCGGTGGCGATCGACGCATAGCCGGTGAGCAGCAGCACGCGCATGTCGGGGACCAGCGACTGCAACTCGGGTATGAGGCGCAAGCCGTTCTCGTCGCCGAGCTTCAGGTCGAGCACGCAGTACCGAGGCTGGTGGCGGCGGGCGAGGGCCCGCGCGTCGTCGGCGTTGCCGCAACCGATCACGTCGAATCCGCGCGAGGTGAGGGCGCGGCCCAGTACACGGGCGAACGTGGCGTCGTCATCGACGATCAACAGCGGGCGCCCGCCGGGTGGAACGAGGTCGTTCATGCATGGTCTCCAATGACCGGAAGGGGCAGGCGCAGGCGCATTTGCGCACCGTGGCCGGTATTGCTCGCGGAGAGTTCGCCATCGAGGCGTTCGGCGGTGGCTTCGGCCAGGGCGAGGCCGATGCCGAGGCCGGTCGCTTTCTGCGACAGCCCGAGCGTTCCCAGCTCGTCGAATTCGTCGAAACCCGGGCCTTCGTCGGTGACCACCAGTTCGAGCCACGGCCCGACGATGCCGACCCCGAGGGTGACGGCGGTGCTTTCGTTCAGCGCGGAAGCGTCGGCGGCGTTATTGAGCAGGTTGATGAGGGCGTGACGCAACCCCGGCGGCGAACGGAGTGCGATACGGCCGGCGCCGGGTTCGAGCTGGAGGGACACGTCGGCCTCGGGCCTCAGCAATTGGAAGCGCTCCAGGCAGCCGTGGACGAACTCGTCCAGGGTGACCTTCTCGGGCACCTGCGACAGCTGTGCCTGGCCGAAGGCGACCATCTCGCGGAGGATCGTGCGGCAGCGTTCGACCTGGCCCTGGAGCAGGTCGAGGTCCTCGCCCAGCGCGTTGTCGGTGGCGTGTTCGCGGCGGATCTCCGGCAGGAGCGTGCGCATCGTCGACAGCGGCGTGTTCAGTTCGTGCGCGGCGCCGGCCGCCTGGGTGGCGATGGCCAGGATGCCCTCGTCGCGCAGCGCGCGCTCACGCACGCGCTGGACTTCACCCTGCTGCACCCGGATCGCCTTGGCCAGGTTGCTGATGAAGACGCCGAGCAGGATCGCCATGATGACGAAGTTGACCCCCATGCCCGCGACGTACAGGTCGAAGTCGAGGCTCTTGCTGCCCAGCGTGGGCAGCGGCAGGTGATAGGGCACCAGCAGCACGTACGCCACGCCGGTGAGGATCGCCACGAGCGACACCCCGGCGATCGACAGCGCCGCCGCCGACAGCGCGATCGGCACCAGCAAGAGCGTGACGAAGGGATTCGCCGCGCCACCGGTGAAATAGAGCAGGTAGCCGAGAACCAGCGTGTCGGCCGCGATATGCACGATGGCCTCGCCCTCGCTGACCTTCCATGGCATCCCCAGCCGGAACGACGCCGCGGCGGCGAAGACCGCGAGCACGCACACGCCGATCATCAACGGCA
Source organism: Luteibacter sp. KNZ12-1A (assembly GCF_056755675.1). Classification (NCBI taxonomy): domain Bacteria; kingdom Pseudomonadati; phylum Pseudomonadota; class Gammaproteobacteria; order Lysobacterales; family Rhodanobacteraceae; genus Luteibacter; species Luteibacter sp. KNZ12-1A. The sequence goes on from NZ_JBPGXU010000105.1 coordinate 9,161, forward strand.
GGAGGGGGATATCCAGCTTGAGCAGCGTGACGCAGGAAAGGATCGCCACGCTCTGGCCGGCGATGGCACACAGGCGGAGCCAGGCGAGGGTGCGCGCGAGCGCGAAGGGACCGGAGCGGGACGATGGCATGCGCAGATTGTCGCTCACGGTAAGTCTCTTCATGGCGAAAGGGCCGCTCCGCGAGGGAGCGGCCCTTCACCGCGTCACAGGTCTTCGTTGTGTACGGGCGGCACCGGCGGCACGTTCGCCAGCGTGTGGTTCAGCGACAGCTTCTTCATCAACGGCAGCATGCCCACGGCGATGGCCGTGCAGAGCAGGCCCACGAAGCCGAGCTTGTTGAACAGGCTGGTGTAGATCGCCAGCGACTCCAGCGGGTTCGTGATGTTGTCCGGGATGGCGGCGTAGTTGGCGACGACGCTGCCGATGTACTGGGAGACACCGGATGCCACGTAGTAGGCACCCATCATGAAGCCACCCATGCGCGCCGGCACGTAGCGGGCGATCATGGCCAGGCCGAGGCCGCTCACCAGCACTTCGCCCAGCGAATACAGGCCGTAGCCCCAGACCATGTACCACGACGAGATCGCCCCGTTGACGGCGGTGGTCGCACCCAGCCCGTACATGAAGAAGCCGGCGGCGACGGCGGCGAAGCCGAGCGCGAACTTGGCCGCGACCGGGAAGTCCTTGCCATGCTTGCCCAGGGAGTTGTAGATCCAGACCAGGATCGGCGAAAGGATGACGATCCAGATCGCGTTGAGCGACTGGAACTGTTCCGGAATCCAGCGGAACAGCTGGAAGCCGAACAGGTTGAAGTCGAGGTCGACGTTGCGCTGGGCGAAAAGGTTCAGCGAGGTCGACATCTGCTGGTAGAAAATGAAGAAGAAGATCGTCTGCACCGTCAGCACCAGCGCGGCGATGAGACCGGCGCGTTCGCCCGGTTCGCTGGAGCGGATCAGGTGGACGAAGATGCCGAGGATGACGATGCCGGCCGCGTAGACGCAGGCCTCCGCCACGCCCTGGTTCTGCAGGATGTACGCCGAGGCGGCGATGATGAGCAGGCCGCCCACGATCACGCCCAGGACGTTCTTCAGCACCGGCGGCCGCTCGTCGCAGTCCGAGCCGATGTGGGCCAGGGTGCGGCGCATGAAGAAGTAGTTGACCAGGCCGAGGATCAGGCCGATCGAGCAGACGCCGAAGGCGGTATGCCAGCCCAGCGCATCGCCGTAGTGCTCGCCGACGTAGTCGCGGATCCATGGGGTGAGCAACATCGAGATCGTCGAGCCGATGTTCACCGCCATGTAGTAGATGGTGAAGGCGCTGTCGATGCGGACTTCGTCGCCCTCGTAGATCTTGCGCACGAGATTGCCCGCGTTGGGCTTGAACAGGCCGTTGCCGAGGATGATCACGCCCAGGGCGAGATACAGGAAATACGTGTTGTTGGTCGGTATCCAGAGCAAGGCATAGCCGAACATCAGGACGACCGCGCCGGTGAGCATCGTGCGGCGCGTGCCGAGGAATTTGTCGCCGATCCAGCCGCCGATGGCCGGGGTGGCGTAGATCAGGGCGGAAGCCGCGCCCCAGACGAGGTTGGCGTCGACGTCGGCGAAGCCGAGCTTCTTCACCATATAGGTGACCATCAGCACCTGCATGCCGTAGAAGCCGAATCGCTCCCACATCTCGATGAGGAAGACCGTACTGAAGGACTTGGTCTGTGAAACAGGCGGGTTCTGGATGGACATGTATTTTCCGGACACATTGGAAACAGCGAACCGGGCTTTTCGACCCGGTTCCCGTCGCCGTGACCCTGAACGGATCACAACCGTTCAAGCGTAATACAAATGGTCCGCCCGGTTGTGTTGCGGCGCCAGAGGGGCGCGTCGATTCGCCACGGCCATGCGCCGTAAGCCGGACCCAAGGCGGGCTGTGGCATGATACCGGGCCATTCCCGTCCTCCCTTCCAGACCCGATGCCGCAGTGCACGCAAAATTTTGTCGTCCGGACCCTGCTTCGGGCCCTGGGCCCGGTGGCCTGACCGCCCATGGCCTCGACGGAGCGGCGCGGGCCGCGGCAGATCTATGCGGCGTTCCAGTGGTCCATGAAGGGGCTGAGGGCCGCCTTCCGGCACGAAGCTTCCTTTCGGCTTGAGGTTTTTCTCGCCGTCGTGATCGTTCCACTCGGCCTTTGGCTGGGCCACGGAGCGGTCGAGAAGATCGTCCTGATCACCTTCCCGATCCTGGTCCTCTCGGCCGAGTTGCTCAATTCAGCGATCGAGGCGGTGGTGGACAAGGTCAGCCCGGAATTCCACGAACTGGCCGGTCGGGCCAAGGACATGGGTTCGGCGGCCGTTTTCCTGCTGTTGACGATGGTGGTGGTGAGCTGGGGCCTGATCCTCGGCCCCCGGTTCCTCGGCTGACCCGCCCCCGGGAAGATCCGCTCGTTATCCGCCAGCCATGGCTTTAGGGTAAGTTGTTGCGGGCACACCTCAAGGAACCGTCCGCCATGAAGACACTCGTCCGCGCTTTCGCACTCGTACTTTTCGCCGGATTCCTCTCCGGCTGCGGCTACAACGCCATCCAGCGCGAGGACGAGGCGGTAAAGGCCGCCTGGTCCGAAGTACTGAACCAGTACCAGCGCCGCGCCGACCTGGTGCCCAACCTGGTCAATACCGTGAAGGGCTACGCCCAGCACGAGGAGCGTGTGCTCACCGAGGTGACCAACGCCCGAGCGAAGGTCGGCCAGACGCAGATCACCCCGGAACTGCTCAACGATCCCGAGGCGCTGGCCAAGTTCCAGGCCGCCCAGGGCCAGCTGACCAGCGCGCTCTCGCGCCTGATGGTGGTCAGCGAGAACTATCCGCAGCTCAAGGCCGACGGGTCCTTCCGTGACCTGCAAGCCCAGCTCGAAGGGACGGAAAACCGCATCACCGTCGCCCGTAACCGCTACGTCGCCGCCGTGCAGTCGTACAACACGCTGATCCGCTCGTTCCCGAACAACCTGACCGCCAAGGTCATGGGTTACCAGGTCAAGCCGAACTTCAGCGTCGAGAACGAGAAAGCGATCTCGACCGCGCCGACCGTCGATTTCGGCAGCAATCCGGCCCCGGCTTCCTCGGCCGGCCACTGATGCGCCGTTTCGCGGCGGGGCTGCTGTTCGCCATCGCCCTGCTGGTGCCGCCCCTGGCGGCACTGGCGGACGACGCCGTCGTGCCGAAGCTCACCCGCCATGTCACCGACCTCACCGGTACGTTGACACCGGAACAGGTCGACCAACTGGACGCACGGCTGGTCGCCCTGGAGAAGGCGAAGGGATCCCAGGTCGTCGTCGTGATGGTGCCCACCACACAACCCGACGACTTGGAAGGTTATTCGCTCAAGGTCGCGGAGACCAACAAGGTGGGCCGCGAAGGACCGGACGACGGCGTGCTGCTCCTGCTGGCCAAGAACGACCGGCGCGTCCGCATCGAAGTCGGCTATGGCCTGGAAGGCGCGCTGCCCGACGCCATCGCCTCGCGGATCATCCGTGAGTACATGGCGCCGAAGCTCCGCGCCAACGATTACTACGGCGGTATCGACGAGGCGCTCAACGCGATCACCCAGATCGTGCAAGGCGAAGCGCTTCCCGCACCGGTCGCTCCCGATGAAAGCCACGAGAAGCGACGCGGTGGAGGAAGCGGGCTGCTCCTGCCGCTTATCTTCGGCGTGATCTTCCTGCGCGGCATCCTCGGTCGAGCGCCCCTGGGCGTGCGCATGCCGCTGGGTGGGGCGATCACGGGCGGTCTCGGCTGGCTGTTCCTGCATTCCATTCTCGGCGGCGTGCTCGGCCTCGTCGCCGGCGCCGTCCTGATGGCCATTCCCTTCGGTGCCGGCCGTTCTATCGGCGGCGGTGGCTGGGGTGGATTCGGTGGTGGTGGCTTCGG
>NZ_JBPGXU010000106.1:0-12829 GCF_056755675.1 Luteibacter sp. KNZ12-1A
GGATGGCCGGCCGTTTCCGCTGAGCCAGGAAGGCGAATCGGAAACCCCCGCCCGACCGTCCGAGCCCGCCGGGGCGCCAGCCATCAAACACGGCCGCGCCAGCGGCATCCTTCCCCAAGGGACGGCGACTACCGTCGCGCCGAGGGTGGCGCCCGGCAACTCCCCTCGCCGCACACGACCAACGCGAGGGCGAAGCCGAGCCGGAAGCCCCACCCACCCCACGACACAAAGCAAAAAAAACCCCGCCATGAGGCGGGGTTTTCAGTGACCGAGTCCATGCGGGAGGGTTACGCGCCCACCGCCGAATAGCCCTTGAGCCGTTGCGCGAACTGCTGCAGCGAGCGGATGCCGCTCTGCTCGGCTTCCACGATCCACTGCTGCAAGGCCTTGAGCGACTTGTCGGCACCGCGCTCTTCCATCAGGGCCACGAGCCGGGCGCGGAACTCGCACACGGTACGCAGCGCCGGGCGGTTGGCCAGGGCGGCTTGCAGGCGCTCGCGGGCGTCGTTGTCGAGCCAGCGGCCGCCATCGGCCAGCGCGCGGCGCAGGCGACGCGGCACGGACTTGATGCTGTCCCCGGCCTGACCCATTTCCTCGCGCATCGTGGGCAGGATCACGTTCCGGTAATAGTCGGTGGTGGCCTGGAAGCGCAGGGTCAACACACCCTTCAGCGTCTCGGCGTCAGGCAGGTGCACGTTCGGACGGATGTTCAGGGTGGGCGCGACGCGCAGCACCTTGGCCAGGCCCAGGAAGCGCAGGCTGCAGATCGCCGCCCAGCCGATGTCGAACTCCCACTTGCGCAGGGCGAACTTCGCCGAACTGGGGAAGGCGTGGTGGTTGTTGTGCAGTTCTTCGCCACCGATCCAGAAACCCCAGGGCGAGATGTTCGTCGCCTTGTCGGAGCTCTCGAAGTTGCGATAGCCCCACCAGTGGCCGATGCCGTTGACGAAACCGGCCGCCCAGAAGGGGATCCAGATCATCTGCACCGCCCAGATCGCGAGACCGATCACGCCGAACAGCGAGATGTCGATGATGGCCATGAGCGTCGGGCCCCAGTAGGGGTGACGGCCGAACAGCTTGCGCTCGAACCAGTCGTCCGGCGTGCCGCGGCCGTACTTCTCCATGTCGGCCTTGTTGTAGCTGGCCTCGCGGTAGAGAGCCACGCCGTCCAGGAAGACCTTCTTGATGCCCGCGATCTGCGGGCTATGCGGGTCTTCCTCGGTTTCCACCTTGGCGTGGTGCTTGCGGTGGATGGCCACCCACTCCTTCACCACCATGCCGGTGGTCAGCCAACCCCAGAAACGGAAGAAGCCGTTGAGGGTCCAATGGAAATCCACGCCACGGTGGGTCGCGCTGCGGTGGTAGTACAGCGTCACCGTGAAGATGGTGAGCTGGGTGACCACGAGCAGATAGACCAGCATCTCGCCCCAGCTTGCGCGGGTGAGTCCGTTGGCCAGGAAATCGAGCAGGGTGTCGAGCATCGAGTCGGTACCGCGCGGGAAGTGAAAGGAGGCGTACAAGTCCAGTCTAACCAGCAACATCCATACCCACCAGCACGGAAAGCGGCAAATTGTGAAAGGAGTTGTTGTGGGATCGCGAGCCCATTCCGCACAATCGCCGGATGACTTCCCGTCCACCCGTTCAGACTGATCACGACCGCCTCGCACGTTGGGCGCAAGATGCTACGTATAGCGCGACGATCGCCGACGTAGTCGCATGAGCACGAGTCAATGCTGAATATCGAAGGCATTTCGCGACGTCGTTCCGGCCGGGAAGCGGTGACGGACGTGTCCTTTTCCCTGAACCGCGGTGAAGTACTGGGCCTGCTCGGTGTGAATGGCGCGGGAAAATCCACGACGCTTTCGATGCTTTCCGGCGTGCTCCGGCCCGACCGTGGGCGGATCGAACTCGACGGCCGGGATTTCGTCGCCCATCCCGCCCTTGCCCGCCAGCTCGTCGGCTGGCTTCCCGAGAGCGCGCCGTCATGGCCCGAACTCTCCGTGGAAGAGCACCTCATCGCGTTCGCCCGGCTGCGCGGGGCCACCCGGCAGGCGGCGCGGCGGGCCGCGCAATCGATCATCGCGCGGCTGCAACTCGGCGACCTGCGCCGGCGCCTCGCCGGCGTCCTGTCCCAGGGCCAGCGCCAACGCCTCGGCCTGGCGTGCGCCCTGGTGCACGACCCCGCCCTCATCATCCTCGACGAACCGGCCAACGCCCTGGACCCGATCCAGGTGGGGGAACTGCGCAAGCTGATCCGCGAGCGCGCCATGGCCGGTTCGGCCGTCATTCTTTCGACGCACGTCCTCGCCGAGGTCGTCGCCGTCTGCGATCGCGTGGCCATCCTTCATGAAGGACGTCTGCGCCACGACGCGCCGCTGGGCGGAGAAGACGGTGGCGCCTCGCTGGAGAGGGTCTTTTTCGGCATCGCCACGGGGGCCGCGGCATGAGCGTCTCCGCCGTGACCGGTCTCGAATTGAAGCGTCTCGCCGTCCGCCCGCTGGCCTGGGCGCTGGCCGCGCTGACCATCGCCTGGCTGGCCTGGACCTTCGTGCTCGGGCTGGGCCAGTTCCTCGGCGCCCAGGTGAAGCTCGCCGCCGTCGCCGACGCCCCGGGCTTCACCGATCTCGTGGCGATCCCCCTGCTCGCCGAACTGGCCAAGCTCGCCTTCCTCGTCGTTCCGCTGATGACCATGACCCTGATTGCCGGCGAACGCCGTGCCGGCACGCTGGCCCTCCTCGCCTCCACGGGCCTGCCGCCGTGGCGCATCGTGCTCGGCAAGTACCTGGCCGTGCTCGCGTGGCTGGCCTTGTGGCTGCTGGCCACCCTGGCGATGCCCCTGGTCGTCGGCTTCGGCTCCACGGCGGACTGGGGCAAGCTCGCCTCGGCCACCCTCGGCACCGCGCTTTTGCTGGCCACGCTGGCCGCGATCGGCATCGCCTGCTCCGCGGCGACCGCCTTCCCCGCCATCGCCGCGGCGATGACCCTCATCGTGACGCTGGCCCTCTGGACGATCGACCGCGGCGCGCAGGCGGCCGGCGTCAGCGGTGGCTTCCTCGAATGGCTCACCATGGCGACGCATCTGCAAAACCTCCTGCGCGGTCTCGTTGCATCCAGCGACCTGGCCTGGTTCGCGCTGGCGATCGCCTTGTCGTTGAGTCTCGCCATCCGTCGCCTGGCTTCCGACAGGGAGCGTCAGTGATGCGCCGCCTCGATCGTTGGCTCGTGCTGCTCGGCCTCTTCGTGGCCGCCGGTTGCATCGGCTTCCTCAGCTCGCGCCACGTATGGACCTTCGACTGGACGCGGGGCTCGCGCGCCAGCCTCGCACCCGAGAGCATCGCGGTGCTGGACAAGCTGCGCGGCCCGGTCGACGTCGTGGGCTACATCTCACCCACCGGGCCGTTGCGCGAACAGATCGCCGCCGTGCTCGAACGCTACATCCGTGAAAAGAAGGACCTCGCGCTGTCCTTCGTCGACCCCGACGTCGATCCCGCCGCCTCACGCCAGCTGGGCATCGCCGGCGACGGCGCGCTGCTGGTTCGCTACCAGGGTCGCGAGGAACGCGTCGAAAGCCCGATCAACGAACGCAATCTGTCGAACGCCCTGGAGCGCCTCGCCCGCGGTGGCCAGCGGATCGTCGCCTTCGTGACGGGTGACGGCGAACGCCAGGCCGACGGACACGCCAACGCCGACCTCGGTGCCTTCATGAGCCAGGTCGAGTGGCGCGGCATCCGCGCCGTGCCGCTCAATTTCAGCCAGACCCGGGGCGTGCCCGAACATACCGACCTGGTGGTGCTTGCCAGCCCCAGCGCTCCTCTTCCGGCGGCCACCGTCGGCGCGCTCGTCGACTATGTCCGCGGTGGCGGCAACCTGTTGTGGATGGCCGAGCCCGGCAATGGCGACCTCGGCACCGGCGCCATCGCCGACGTGCTGGGCGTTCGCGTACTGCCCGGCGTGCTGGTCGATGGCCAGGGAAGCACACTCAACGTCGACGACCCCCGCATCGTCGTGGTCGGCGATTACCCTTTCCATGCGATCACCCGGGCGTTTCGCGACACCACGCTGTTCCCCCAGGTATCCGCGCTCGCGCAGGTATCCGATCACGATTGGGCGGTCGTGCCCTTCCTGCGTTCGGGCGAGCGCAGCTGGACGGCATTCGGTGGCATCGACAACGACAAGCCTTCCACCGTCGCCTTCCATCCCGAGGCGGGCGAACTGAAGGGACCCCTCGACTTCGGCTTCGCCCTGAACCGCCTCTCGCCCAGCCCGGCCAAGAGCGAACAACGCGCCGTGATCGTGGGCGATGGCGACTTCCTCTCCAATACCTACGTCGGCAATGGCGGCAACCGCGCCCTGGGCGAGCGCATTATCGATTGGCTGCTGGGCGACGACGTGCTCGTGGACTTGCCCGCCCGCGGGGCGCCGGATCGCGTGATCTCGCTCTCCCAGGAGGGCCTCAATGCGGTCACGCTGGGTTTCCTGGTCGCGCTGCCACTCGCGCTCCTGGGCTTGGGCGTGGGCATCGCATGGCGACGACGGAGGCGATGAGGTGAAAGCCAGGCTGGCGGGCCTCGCCCTGCTCGTATTCCTCGTCGCTGCCGTGGCATGGCAGTGGCACGCCGATGACGCCCAGGCGCGCGCGTTCACGCTCACCCCGCTCGATCCGGATGCCGTGCAAAGCATCGAAGTCGAGCTGAAGGGACTGCCGGCGCAACGGTTCGACCGGCGCGACGGACACTGGACCAGCCCGGCGGGTCCGGTCGACGAAGGACGGGCACAGGAACTGGCCGCGCTGGCGGCGACGCCGGTGTCGGGGTGGACGCCGGCCAGTGGCTTCGAAGCGGCGAAGATCGGCCTGGCGCCGCCCCTGGCCATCCTGGTCCTGGACGGTACGCGCATCGAGTTCGGGGAGATGACGGCATTGGGCAAGCAGCGCTATGCGCGCGTGGCGGGACGGGTCGCGTTCGTGCCTGCCCAGGCGTTGCCGCGTGCGCCGCGGACGGCTTCGCTACCGACGACCACGTCGAGCGCCCGGTAGGTACGCGGACGGCGCGCTCCCGTCTCCCGACGGCGCTTGCCAGGCGCGACGGCACACCCCATCTTTCACGCATGCCAGAACTGCCCGAAGTAGAAACCACGCGTCGCGGTATCGCTCCCCACATCGAGGGCCGCCGTGTCACGGGCGTGGTACTTCGCCGTCCGGACCTGCGCTGGCCCATCCCCGCGGAGGTTTCGACGCTGCTGCCGGGACAGGTGATCGACAGCGTGGAGCGGAGGGCGAAATACCTGCTCTTGCGGACCGAAGCGGGCACCGCGCTATTGCACCTGGGCATGTCGGGCATGCTGCGCGTGCTCCCCGCGGATACGCCGATCGGCAAGCATGACCACGTCGACATCGCGTTCGACTCCGGGCAGGTGCTGCGCTTTACCGATCCCCGCCGCTTCGGCGCGTTGCTTTGGCAGATGCCGGGCGAAACGCACGAATTGCTCGAAGGTATCGGGCCCGAACCGCTCACCGAGGCGTTCGATGGCGACCTGCTGTGGCGGGTGTCGCGAGGCCGCTCCGCCGCGGTGAAGACGTTCCTGATGGACAATGCCGTCGTCGTCGGCGTCGGCAACATCTATGCGAGCGAAGCCTTGTTCGCCGCCGGCATCGACCCGCGTCGCGCGGCCGGGAAGATATCGCTCGAACGCTATCGAAAGCTGGCGATGGAGGTGAAGCGCATCCTCGCCCATGCCATCGACCGGGGCGGTACGACACTGCGCGATTTCCTCGCACCGGATGGAGCGCCCGGTTATTTCTTCCAGGAACTCTTCGCGTACGGGCGTGCGGATGAACCCTGCAAGGTATGTGGAAAGGCCATCCGCGTCGTGACGCTCGGCCAACGCGCTTCCTTCTATTGCCCGGGCTGCCAGAAGTAGCAGGGACGACGTGAAATGACGGCCTGGCCCTACGGCGCCGCGAGGGTGTGACTTCCTAGACTTCCGTGCCACATCCCTGCCACGGAAGCTCCGCATGAACAGCCCACGCCCGAAGCCGATCATCCGACGCGGTGCGTTCCTCGCCCTCGGCATCGGCCTACTGGCCGGCACGGCCCTTGCCGACGCTCCCGCAGACACGAGCCGGCCATTCGACCGCTACAGCTGGGTGACCAGCCACAACGCCTTCACCAGCAACGGCCTGTTCCCCAACCAGACCCAGACAGTGAGCGAGCAGCTTGCCGGAGGCGTGCGCGGACTGATGCTCGACCTGCACTCCGGCCAGGGGCGCGTGCTGCTCTGTCACAACGTATGCACAGGCCAGGCGCAGCCCCTCGCCGACCTCGTCAACGAGGTGCTCTTGCCGTTCCTGGAAAGCGACCCCGACGCGATCGTCAGCCTTCACCTGGACGATTTCACCGATGCGAACGACCTGGTCGCCGAACTCGGAAAGTCGCCGGGCCTGGTAGGAAAGACCTTCGATCCCCATGCATGGCCGACACCGGAATGGCCCACGCCCGAGGACATCGTCAAGAGCGGGCAGCGCGTGCTCATCTTCAGTCTCAAGCGCGACAACAGTGGGGCATTGATGACCCGCGCGGGTGCGATCCACATCATGCCAAGCGAGGATTTCACCGTGGAAAACTACTGGAGCCTCGGCGCGACACCCCTGACCCACGACAACAGCTGCCACAGCCGCTGGGACACCCCGTTATCGCGCCGGGAGATCCCGGGCAAGCCCGGCTGGCGGCCATTGTTCACGATGAACCAGTTCCACGGAGCACCGTTCGAAAGCCATGCCCGCAGCGACAACGATTTCGACCGGCTCCAGAGCCGGTACCTCGATCATTGCCGCCCTTCCGCACGACGCAAACCGAACTTCGTCGCCGTGGATTTCCACCAGCACGGCGATACCGCGCGCTTCGCGAACTGGCTCACGCGGTCGGCGCCGGACGAACTGCCGTGAACCGGATCAGTCCGGCCAGCGCATGTCCGCATGGGAGTTGTTGAAGGCGGGGTCTTCTTCGTTGCCGGACAAGGTCACCGCCAATCCACCCGGCACGCCGTCGACATCGATCGTCTGCGCGGGATCGAAATGCGCACCCAACGCCCCCAGTTCCACGAAACGCTCGGCCAACGCGCCGGCGCGATCGATCTCGCGATCGGGCACGTTGGCGAGGCTGATGTCCGGACGACCGAACTTGCGCATGCCGCGTGTGCGAATCCAGGAACGCCCCTTGGCTTCTTCGGGGCTGCAGAGGATCAACACGTGGTGGCGAGGGGGCGCGCCGCCCTGCACCAGGTAATGCTCGCGCCAACCCGCGGCGTCGAACAACGTGAGTATCTGCGGATCGACGACCGCCTTGCCACCGATGTCGGTCAGCGCGGCCACCACGCCGAGCGTGTCGCGCAGGTAGTCCAGGCGGTCGCGATCGGCGAAGCGGCCACGAATGGCCACGACATGCGGAGCGGCCTTGGCCGCCTGGAAGGCTTCCGGATTGTCTTCGCGCAAGAGTTCGCCAAGCGCGCCGGACAGGGGATAGCCTTCCCAGCGCGCGAGCACCGCGTTCTGGAAGCGCTGCAACTCCACGCCCTCCGGCAGTCCCGGGCTGCCGTAACGGGCGGCGGGAATGGCCAGGTCCTCGGCGAAGGCGCCGAACACGAAGAACAGCAAGACCGCCTGCTCGTCACTCGGTTTCCAGTAGGGGCGCGGCCATTCGGCGGCGTGTGGCGTCGTCTCGGTCACGCGTGGCTTCCTTCGTCGGGATCGTTTTCTCCGAGCGGCAGCACCGATTGCTGCAACTCGATACGGCCGTCACCGCCGGTAATGCTCTTGAATTCGGCGCGGCTCACGGAGACATAGCGGTCGTTGCCACCGATCTCAACCTGCGGCCCCTGGGTCACCGCACGGCCGTGCTCGTCGACCCGCACCACCATGGTGGCTTTCTTGCCCGAATGGCAGATCGTCTTGATCTCCTCCAGGTTGTCGGCCCAGGCCAGGAGATACTTGCTGCCTTCGAAGAGCTCGCCACGGAAATCCGTGCGCAACCCATAGGCGAGCACCGGAATGCCAAGGCGGTCGACCACGTCGGAAAGCTGCCAGACCTGGGCCTTGCTCATGAACTGGGCTTCGTCCACCAGCACGCAATGCAGGGGACCGCGGCGCTCGATATCCCGCTCCACGAGACCGAAGATGTCGTCCTCGCCGCCGAAACGCATCGCCCGGGCCTGCAGGCCGATACGCGAGGCCACGATGCCCTCGCCATAGCGATGGTCCAGCGCCGGCGTGAGAATGAGCGTGCGCATGCCACGCTCGTGGTAGTTGTGCGCGCTTTGCAGCAGGGTCGTGGTCTTGCCGGCGTTCATCGCCGAGTAATAGAAGTAGAGCTTGGCCATGCGGTCGGTCCGGTGCGTGACCGGGCATGGTACCGCCAAGCCCGCCGGCCGGCATACGGCCCGCCTCCCCACCTGCTAACATCCGTGGCCTCGTCCGCCTGTCCTACGGCCGATCCCGATGCTCAACCCGCAACAACACGCGGCTGTCGAATACTGCGACGGCCCCCTCCTCGTGCTGGCCGGCGCCGGCTCCGGCAAGACCCGTGTCATCACGGAAAAAATCTCCCATCTCATCTCGCGCCGGCACCTGGCCGCGGAAAAGATCGCCGCCATCACCTTCACCAACAAGGCGGCGAAGGAGATGCGCGAGCGCGTCGGCCGGCTCATCTCCGATGACGCGGCGAAAGCCCTTACCGTCTGCACCTTCCACGCGCTGGGCCTGAAGTTCCTGCAGATCGAGCATGAGCGCGCGCGGTTGCGGCGAGGCTTCTCCGTGCTCGATGCCGACGACAGTTCCAACATGATCAAGGAACTGTCACCCAAGGGAGTGAAGCCGGAAGTCATCCAGGGCATCCGCAACCTCGTCGGCCGCGCGAAGAATGCCGGGCTCACGCCCGAGGAAGCCATGGCTTCGGCGCGCAGCCCACGCGAGATCGAAGCCGCGACGATCTACGACCTCTACCAGCAGCGCCTGGCCGCCTTCAACGCGGTGGACTTCGACGACCTGATCCGCCTGCCCCTGCGCATCCTCGAAAGCGATGCCGACGCACGCGCCATCTGGCAGGAACGGTTGCGTTACCTGCTGGTGGACGAATACCAGGATACCAACGACGCCCAATACCGCCTGCTCAAGGCACTCTCCGGCCCGAAAGCGCGATTCACCTGCGTCGGCGACGACGACCAGAGCATCTACGCATGGCGCGGCGCCAATCCGGAAAACATCGATCAACTCGGCCGCGACTTCCCGCAGCTTCGCGTCATCAAGCTGGAACAGAACTATCGCTGCGCTAAGCGCATCCTGCGCGCGGCGAACCATTTGATCGCGAACAATCCGCACGTGCACGAGAAGAAGCTGTGGAGCGACCACGTCGAAGGTCCACCCATCCGCGTCATCGAGTGCAAGGACAGCGAGCACGAAGCCGAGCGCGTCGCCGCCATCGCGGCGAACCTGCACGCCAAGTACAAGGACAAGGGCATCCGCTGGGATGATTTCTGCATCCTGTACCGTGGCAATTTCCAGGCCCGCGCCATCGAGAAGGCCTTGCGCCTGGCAAGCGTGCCGTACCACCTCAGCGGCGCGCTCTCGTTCCTCGACCGCGCGGAGGTGAAGGACATCCTTTGTTACCTTCGCCTGCTCACCAACCCCACCGACGACGCGGCCTTCCTGCGCGTGGTGAACGTACCCAAGCGCGAGATCGGGGCGACGTCGCTGGAGAAGCTCGGCCAGATGGCGCAAGCGCGCAATGCGTCGTTGCTCGACGCCGCGCGCAGCGACGCCGCGCTGAAGAATATCTCGCCACGCCCCGCATCGGCGCTGGCCGGTTTCGCGCGGCTGATGGACGAACTGCGCAGCCACGCCGTCCACGAGAGCGCCGCCGAACTCGTCAACACCGTCATCGAGAAAACCGGCTACGGCGCGCAGATCGCCGCATCCACGCCCGACGAAACGCTCCGCGAACGCCGTCTCGGCAACCTGCGCGAGCTGGTGGACTGGTTCCGCGCGATGGGCAGGGACGGCGGCCGCACCGGCGATATCGCCGCCCAACTGGCGCTGCTCAGCCACGCCGACCGTGACGACCCGGGCAATGCGCTACGCATGATGACCCTGCATTCGGCCAAGGGGCTGGAATTCCGCTTCGTCTTCATCGTCGGATGCGAAGACGGCACGCTGCCGCATGAAGGCGCGATCGACGAGGGTCGCCTCGATGAGGAACGACGCCTGATGTACGTGGGCATCACGCGGGCCAAGGAGATGTTGACCTTGTCGTTCGCGGCGCGGTCGCGCAAGTACGGCGAGATCCTCAACAACGATCCCAGTCGCTTCCTCGGGGAACTCCCGCAGGACGACCTGCACTGGGACGGCAAGGATCCCGACGCCGACGCCGAGGTGAAGAAGGAGACCGCCGAGACGCACATGGCGAGGATCAGGGCGATGCTGGCCGGCGGCGCCTGATGGCCGAGCCGGCGCTGGCTCAGATGAGTTTTTCGGCTTCGAGTTCGCTCTTGAGGTAGGCGTAGTAGATCGGCGCGGCCACGAGCCCCGCCAGGCCGAATGCCGCCTCGAACACCAGCATCGCCACGAGCAATTCCCATGTCCGTGCGCGGATCTGGCCGCCGACGATGCGCGCGTTGAGGAAATACTCCAGCTTGTGCACCACGATCAGGAAGCCTAGCGCGGCCACGCCCACCCATAGCGAGACGGACAACGCCGCGATGGTCACGAGCGTGTTCGATATGAGGTTACCCACCACGGGCAGCAGGCCCGTCACGAAGGTCACCAGCACCATCGTCTTCGCCAACGGCACGTGCACGCCGAACAATGGCAGCGCGACGAGAAGGAAGATCGCCGCCAGCGCGGTGTTGATCGCGGAGATCTTCAGCTGGGCGAAGATGATGTTGTGGAACGCATGGGCCAGTCGCATCGCACGGGTCGACAACTCGAACGACAGCGGCCGCGCCGGACGGCCGCCCGCGCCATGGGTCACCGCGACGATCGCTCCCAGGACGAGGCCAATGAGGATATGCGCGAACACGCGCGCGGTCGTGGTGCCAGCCAAGCGAAGGTCGCCGGAATGCTCGTGCATCCAGGCCATGCCCTGTTCGCGGAAGTCGACGAAGCTGTCGGGAAGGCGCGAGGTCAACCAGGGCGGCAATTGCTCGTGGGCCTTGCTCAGCAAGGGCAGCAGTTTGCTGTCCCATAATTCCTGGGGATCGCCGATGTCGCGCCGGTAGAACGACAACGCGGCCACGACGATGAGGATGATCGCGCCCACCACGACCACGGTGACCACGCCGACCGCGATCAATCGCGCGCGTTCGCCGGGAATGACCCGCCGGATGAGTGGCGTGAGCGCTTCCACGACCTCGTACACCAGCAAGCCGGCGAGCAGTGCCGAGACGAGGTGGAGCATCAGGATGCCCCACAGTGCCAGCGCCGCGAGCACGTAGGTGGCGATCCGGATGCCGCGCGGGTCGTGCGGGATACCCGCCATATGGTTCAACTCCTCGAAGGTGGCGCGATTCCATCAGCCGGGCGATGAACGCTAGATCAAGCGCTCCGCTTCCAGTTCAGCCTTCAGGTACGCGTAGAAGATCGGCGCGGCCACCACGCCGGGGAGCCCGAAGGCGGCTTCGAACAGCAACATGGCCACCAGCAACTCCCACGCCCGCGCACGGATCTGGCCGCCGACGATGCGCGCGTTGAGGAAATATTCGAACTTGTGGATGACGATGAGGAATGCCAGTGCCCCCAATCCCACGTACAACGACACCGACAGGCCGACGATGGTGATCGCCGTGTTCGACAACAGGTTGCCGATGACCGGTAACAATCCGACCACGAAGGTGATCACGATCAGCGTCTTCGTCAACGGCAGGTGCACGCCGAAGAGCGGCAGTACGCAGAGCAGGTAGATCGCCGTGAACAGCGTGTTGAACAGCGAGATCTTGATCTGGGCGAAGACGATGTTGTGGAAGGCGTCGGCGAGCCGCGCGCTGCGCAGGCTCAGTTCCGCCGCGAAGGGGCCTATCTGGTGGGTGGGCCGGGCGCGGCTCAATGCGATGATCGCGCCCAGCACCAACCCGATGATGATATGCACCAGGACACGCGCGGCCTCCTTGCCGGCCAGTTGCAAGGTCACGGCATGCGAGCGCATCCAGTCCATCGCGGTGATGCGCAGGGCGTCCACGCTGTCCGGCAGGCGCTCCACCACGGCCTGCGGCAATTGCTGGCGAGCCCGCTCCACCACGGGCATGAGCTTGTTCTGCCAGAGGTCTTCCGGATTGCCGATCTCGTTGCGGAAGAAACTGATGCCGCCGAGGATGAGCAG
Source organism: Luteibacter sp. KNZ12-1A (assembly GCF_056755675.1). Taxonomy (NCBI): domain Bacteria; kingdom Pseudomonadati; phylum Pseudomonadota; class Gammaproteobacteria; order Lysobacterales; family Rhodanobacteraceae; genus Luteibacter; species Luteibacter sp. KNZ12-1A. The sequence goes on from NZ_JBPGXU010000106.1 coordinate 12,363, forward strand.
GGTGAGCAAACCGACCACGATCACGCCGACGAGGGCGACGGCCAGCACGCGCGCACGGTCGCCCGAAAGCTTCCGTCCCATCAGGGGAGCCGTGGAGACCACGACCTCGTAGACCAGCAGGCCCGCGAGCAAGGCAGGCAGCAGGCGCAGGTAGAGGACGAGGAAAAGACCGAGTCCGGCGGCAATGTAGCTGGCGATGCGCACGGCGTGCGTCCGCGAAGGGGCGGCTTCCATGAGCGGTCTCGTCGTGGATGAGGGCGCAGTCTGTCAGGACGTGGGTGGTCGCGCCAGAGGCGTGCCGCCGTCGTCATGCTGTCGTAAACTGTCCTGACAATCGCCGCCCCACGGGCGCGATGCCTGTTTGCCAGGGGTTTCCATGATGAAGTTCGTCCCGGCCGCGCTCGCGGCTGCCCTCGCCCTCGCCGGCTGCGCCCATGCGCCGCAGGCCACGGCACCGGTTCCCACCC
>NZ_JBPGXU010000107.1:0-12725 GCF_056755675.1 Luteibacter sp. KNZ12-1A
GAGCCGACCTTGTCGGCGATGGCAGCTTGCCGCAAGGTCGAATCGCCGACAGGGTCGGCTCCCACCAAGGAACTGCCTTCCACCAAGGGCGCGGCTCCCACCGGGAGGGTGTCAGGCCTTGGCATGGTCACCATCCGCCTTCTTCGCCTGCTCGCCTTCCGCTTTCTTCGGTGGATTGACTCGCACGGTGTCGCCATCGGCGAGCCCGTCGGGCGGGCTCTCGATCAGGCGGTCGCCGGCGGCCAGGCCCGAGCCGAGCTGCACGGTCTTTCCGAAGTCGCGGGCGATGGTCACGTCCTTGAACTTGACCTTGCCCTGTCCGTCGACCACGGCGACGCGCAGGCCCGAATTGTCGAAAACGAGGGCACTTGCGGGTACGCGCAGCAACGACGCGTTCGACGGAAGGTCGAAGGTGACGCTCGCATAGCCACCGGGCAGCAACTTGCCGTCGGCATTGTCGACCGACACCTGGACCAGCGTGGTACCGGAAGCGGCGTTGATCGCCGACGACGACGATTCGACGGTACCCGTGAAGGTCTGTCCCGGATACTCCGGCACCGCGAGTTTCACGGTCGCACCCTGCTTGATGGAAGGCGCGTAGTTCTGCGGCACGTTGACGTACATGCGCAGCTTGCGCACGTCGGACACGACGAACAGTTCCTGGCCACTACCGCCGGCATTGATCAGGGCGCCGACGTCCGTCTCGCGCGCGGTGACTACGCCGTCGAACGGCGCGACGAGCCTGGCGAACCCCTTCAGCGCCTCGATACGCTCCAGGTTGGCCTGCGCGGCCTGGGCCAGCGCGTGCTTGGCATCGTAGTCGCCGACCTTCTCGTCCACTTCCTGCTTGGACACCGAATCGGAGTCGCGCATGGCCTGCCAACGCGCGGCCGTGGTCTTTGCCAATGCCTCGTTGGCACGTGCACTGGCGAGGTCCGCCTTCGCCTGGAGCAACTGCTGGTCGAGGTCGGGCGTCTCGATCTCGGCGAGCAACTCGCCCGCCTTCACTTTCTGCCCGATATCCGCCTTCCAGTATTTGAGGTACCCACTGGTGCGCGCGAAGATCGGCGCACGGGCATACGCCTGGAGACGGCCCGGCAGGTTGAGGTCGCCACCGCCCTGGCCACCCTCGGGAGCGACCACGTTCACCGTCGGTACGGACTGCGCATCCGTCCATTCGCGCAGTTTTCGGGAGTCGTTGGCGCGCGTCGCCACGCCGGCCACGACGACGGCCAGGACGACGATCGCGGCGATGATGCCAGCCAGCCGGAGCCGGCGCGGCGGAGGGGTTTGCAACGTATCAGGCGACATGGACAGGCTCTCCGGAGGTGTTCGCCGGTGTGGGTGACGGATGACCACGACGCGCGTGGATGATGCTGAAGACGACGGGGACGAAGAACAGCGTGGCGGTCGTGGCGAAGACCAGGCCGCCGATCACGGCGCGGCCGAGCGGCGCGTTCTGCTCGCCACCTTCGCCCAGGCCCAGGGCCATGGGCGCCATGCCGATGATCATCGCCAGCGCGGTCATCAGCACCGGGCGGAAGCGCACGAATCCGCCTTCGAGGGCGGCAGCCGTCGCGTCCCCGAGTTCGGCCAGCCGCTCGCGGCAGAAGCTGACGACCAGGATCGAATTGGCGGTGGCCACGCCCATGCACATGATGGCGCCGGTGAGCGCGGGCACCGACAAGGTGGTATGCGTGGCGAACAGCATCCAGATGATTCCCGCGATCGCCGCGGGCAGCGCGGTGACGATCACGAACGGATCGCTCCACGACTGGAAGTTCACCACGATCAGCAGGTAGATCAGCACGATCGCGCCGAGCAGTCCCAGGATCAGCCCGGAGAACGCGTTGTTCATGGTCTGCACCTGGCCGAGCAAGGCGGTGGTCGACGCCTTGGGCAGGAACTTCTTGTTCGCCTCGATGATCTTCTGGATGTCGGCGGCGACGGCGCCGAGGTCGCGGTCCTGCGTCGTCGCATAGATCTCGACCATCGACTGGATGTTGTACTGGCTCACCACCGCGTTGGTGGCTGTGCGCGACACCGTGGCAAGGCCACCGAGGATCTGCGAACCGGCCGTGCCCGTGCTGGGGCTGATCGGCACGTTCTCCAGGTCGGGCAAGCTGTCGAGGCTGTACTGCGGCGTCTGCATCACGATCGGGTAGGACACGCCGTTCTGCGGGTTGAGCCAGAAGGTCGGCGCGATCTGGCTCGAACCGGCGAGGTTCACGCCAAGGCTGTTGGTGACGTCGCGCTCGGTGATGCCCACCTGCTGCGCGCGGCTGCGGTCGACGTCCACATTGAGTGTCGGGTTGGCCCGCGACTGCTGGATGCGTGCGTCGGCCACGCCCGGCACGCGGCGGATCTCGCGCAGCAGGCGGCTTGCATAATCGAAGTTCGCCGCGAGGTTCGGCCCACGGATCTGCAGGTCGATCGGTGCGGGCGAGCCGAAGTTCAGGATCTGGCTGATGATGTCCGCCGGTGGGAACGAGAACGTCGTGCCCGGGAACTCGCGTGGCAGCTGCTCGCGCAACCGGCGCACATAGTCGGCGGTCGGCGCGTGTCCCTCGTTCAGCGCGATCTGGATGTCGCCATCCTGCGAGCCGATGGTACCGGTGTTGTTATAGGTATTGTTGATGCCCGACGAGGACAGGCCGATGTTGTCGACCACCGTCCCGAGTTCCTCCTTGGGAACGATCCTCCGCACGGCGTCGGTCACCTCGGCGAAGAGGCGCGCGCTTTCCTCCACGCGCGTCCCGACGGGAGCACGCACGTGCATCAGGATCTGGCCCGAGTCCACCGACGGGAAGAAGTTGCGGCCGAGCATCGGCACCAGGGCGAAGGAGAACACCACGAAAGCCATGAAGCCGATGGTGAAGGCCTTGCGGTGATGCAGGGCGAGGGCGAGCAATCCGTGGTAGCTCTCGCGTATCTTTTCGAAGCGGGCCTCGAAACGGCGCTGGAACCGGACCAGCGGATTGCGCGACGGCTTCTTGCCCTCGCCATGCGGGTCGTCGTGCGAGTGTGGGTGCAGCAGGTACTTGGCCATCGTCGGCACGAGCGTGCGCGAGAGGATGAAGGACGCGATCATCGCGAACATGACCGCCTCGGCCATGGGCACGAAGAGGAAGCGCGCCACGCCCTGGAGGAAGAACATCGGCACGAACACGATGCAGATGCACAACAACGAGACGAAGGCCGGCGTCACGATCTGCGCGGCGCCATCGAGGATCGCCGTCTCGACGTCCTTGCCGTGCTCCAGGTGCCAGTTGATGTTCTCGATGGTCACCGTGGCATCGTCCACGAGGATGCCCACGGCCAGCGCGAGGCCACCCAGCGTCATGATGTTCATGGTCTCGCCCATCGCCGACAAGGCCGCGATGGAACCGAGGATGGCCAGCGGGATGGACGTGGCGATGATCACCGTCGAACGCCAGCTGCCGAGGAACAGGAGGATCATCAGGCTGGTGAGCGCCGCGGCGATGATGCCTTCGCGGGCCACGCCTTCGATCGCGGCGCTCACGAAGAGGGACTGGTCACCGATGGGCGCGATCTTGAGGTTGGACGGGAGTGCGTCCTTCATCGCGGCGACGCGCTCCTTGATCCCGGCGATGATCGCCAGCGTGGACGCCGAGCCGTTCTTCAGCACGGTCATCAGCACCGAGCGGTCACCGTTGACGTGCACGATATTGGTCTGCGGCGGCGAGCCGTCGCGCACGTGGGCGATGTCGCGAATGAAGACGGTGGCACCGTTGACCGTCTTCACCGGCAGGTTGCCGAGCTCGTCCACGTCCGACGGCGAGTTGTTGAGCTGCACCGTGTATTCGTACTCGCCGATCTTCTGCGTGCCCACCGGCGTGATCAGGTTCTGCGCGGCCAGTGCGTTGGCCACGTCCTGCGCGGACAGTCCGCGGGCCTGCAACGCCGGCGGATCGATATCGATCTGCACCTGGCGCGTCTTGCCGCCGAACGGGAACGGAATGGCCGCGCCGGCCACGGAGGTCAGTTGCGGACGGATGATATTGAGGCCGAGGTCGCCCAGGTTCTGCTCGGTGAGACCCTCGCCGGACAGCGCCAGCTGGATGATCGGCACCGTCGACGCGTTGTAGTTCAGGATCAGCGGCGGCGTGGTGCCCTGCGGCAGCTGGCGCAAGAGGGTCTGCGCGACGGCCGTGACCTGGGCATTGGCGGTGCGGATGTCGACGGTCGGCTGGAAGAAGATCTTGATGATGCCGAAGCCCTGGATCGAGCTGGCCTCGATGTGCTCCACGTCGTTCACCGTCGTGGTCAGCACGCGCTCGAACGGCGACGAGACGCGTCCGACCATCTGGTCCGGCGGCAGGCCGTTGTACTGCCACACCACCGCGATCACCGGAATCTTGATGTCGGGAAAGATGTCCGTCGGCGTGCGCAGCGCGGCAAGCGGACCGATGATGAGGATCAGCAGGGCGAGGACGACGAAGGTATACGGCCGCGTGAGTGCGATCCGGACGATGCCAATCATGGGAAGACGGATTCCGAGCGCGATGTTGCGTCGCGGCGGATTTTGCGCCCGGCGGAATCCGCCGCGTAGTTAAGATTTATTTAGGCGGCCGGACACGTCACGGAAAACACCGCACCCTTCTCGTTTCCACCCACCGACAACGAGAACCCGTGCAGGCGGACGATAGCGCTCACGATCGCGAGACCCAGCCCGCAGCCCGGCTTGGTGCGGGTCTCGTCGCCCCGGTAGAACCGGCGAAACACCGCCTCGCGCTCGTTCGGCGGGATGCCGGGACCGGTGTCCGCGATATCCACCCGCGCGTCGCCCGTGGGATCGGTGAGCGCCACCAGGCGTACCGCCCCCCCATCCGGGGTGAACTTGATCGCGTTACCGACGAGGTTGGCGAATGCCTCGAACATGAGCTGGGGGTCGCCGCGAAGCGGTGGCAAGCGGCCCACCTCGATCTCGAACAGTTGCCCGCGATCCTCGGCCAGCGGTGCGTAGAACTCGTGCACGTTGCGCAGCACGGTGCCCAGGTCCATGTTTTCGAAGCAGGCGCTGCGCTGGCGGTCCTCCAGTTCGGATACCCGCAAGAGGGCACGGAACCGGCTGAGGACGGTGTCGATCTCGGCCACGCAGGCGTCGAGCTGCTCCGCTTCGGGCTTTCCCTCGAACTGCTGCTGCAGGCGATACAGGCGCGTGCGCATCCGCGTGAGCGGCGTGCGCAAGTCGTGGGCGATGTTGTCGGTGACGCCCTTCACCTCGCCGAGCAGGCGCTCGATCTCGGTCAGCGTGGTATTTACCGTCGCGGCCAGCAGGTCCACCTCGTCGCCGCCGCGCGTGACGGGCAGGCGCACGCTGAGGTCGCCTTCGCGGATCGGCTCCATCGCCCGCTGGATCGCCCGTATCCGCCGTGCGGGGCCACGGGCGATCAGGACGCCGCCGAGCAGGCCGGGAATGAGTGTCAGTGACAGGCCCCACAGCAAGCCGCGGCGGATGATCGCCCCGATGCCGTCGATGGTCGTGCTTTCCTTCGCGACGACCAGGCGGTCGCCATTGGGCAGCACGCGGGTGATGCCGCGCGCGCGCATGGTGGCGTTGCGGGTGGGGCCGGCGAGGCTGGCATTGACCGAACGCACGACGCCCTCGTCGGTCAGTTCCTCGGGCACCTTGCTGATATTGCCGGCGATGCGCGCGCCCTTCGCGTCGAACAAGCCGATCCACATGAAGCCCTGGACGTCGATGGCGCTTGCCGCCTCGACGGTCGCCGGCAGGCGCCGCTGGTCCGTGTTCTCGAGGTAATGGATGCGCGCGGCGAGCATCTGGTCGACCACGCCCGACAGGTAGCGCGAGGCTTCCCATTGCACGACACCCAGCAGCACGACGGACCAGATCGCGAACAGGGCGCCATAGATGAGGATCAGGCGCGAGGTGGCGGAACGCCAGGCGTCAGTCAGCGGGCGCAAGGACATACCCCGAGCCGCGCACGGTGCGGATGAGTGGCGCCTGGCCGGCGCCGTCGATCTTGCGCCGCAGGCGGCCGATATGGACGTCGATCACGTTGGTGCCGGGATCGAAGTGGAAACCCCACACATGCTCGAAGATCATCTGCCGCGTCACCACCTGGCCCGCGTTGCGCATCAGGAATTCGAGCAGGCGGAACTCGGTGGGCAGCAAGGTGAGCGCTTCGCCATTGCGCTCGGCGTTATGGCGGACCAGGTCCAGTTCGAGGTCCGCGACGCGCAGCCGCGTATCGTTCGCGCTCGGCCGGCGCCGGCGCAGCAAGACCTCCGCACGCGCGGCCAGCTCATCGGGAGCGAACGGCTTGGTGAGGTAGTCATCGCCGCCCGCACGCAGGCCACGTACGCGATCGTCCACATCGGACAGGGCGCTGATCATCAGGACCGGCGTATCGACGTTGCGCTTGCGCAAGGCTGAGACCACATCGATGCCGTCCATGCCCGGCAGCATGCGATCGAGGGTGATGATGTCGTAGCCGTCCTCCAGCGCGCGCGCGAGCCCGTCACGGCCGTTGGCCACCCAATCGGCGGCAAGACCGTGCGCACCCAGCTCCGCGACGATGTCGCGGGCGGTCACTTCGTCGTCTTCGATGACCAGGGCCCTGGGCATCAGGATTCACTCCGCATGGACTGAGGCAACGGAAAACGGCCCCTCGCGGAGCCGTTCCGGATCTTACGCCAGTTCAGAAGATCAGGCCGCGATGGCGACGCGCATCTTCTTCATGGCATTCGCCTCGATCTGGCGGATGCGTTCGGCGGAAACGCCGTACTCATCGGCCAGGTCCTGCAACGTGGCCTTGTTGTCCTCGGCCAACCAGCGGCGTTGGATGATGTCGCGCGAGCGGTCATCCAGGTTGCCCAGGGCGGAGGACAGCGCGCCCATCTGGTTGTTGCTGGCATCTTCCTCGGCGAGGTTGTCGTACGGATCGGCGCCTTCGTCGACGAGGAACGCCGCGGGTGCCGGCTTGTCGTCGTCATCCGCGTCGGCCGGGGCCTCGAAGCCCACGTCACGACCCGATAGCCGCGATTCCATCTCGCGGACGGTGGCTTCCGGCACGCCCAGGTCCTGCGCGACGACGCGCACTTCCTCGGCGTTCATCCAACCCAGGCGCTTCTTGCTCTTGCGCAGGTTGAAGAACAGCTTGCGCTGCGCCTTGGTGGTCGCGACCTTCACGATGCGCCAGTTGCGCAGGATGAATTCGTGCATCTCCGCGCGGATCCAGTGCACCGCGAAACTGACCAGGCGAACGCCCTGGTCCGGGTCGAAGCGCTTCACCGCCTTCATCAGGCCGATGTTGCCTTCCTGGATGAGATCGGACAGCTGCAAGCCGTAACCGTTGTAGCCGCGAGCCACATGGACCACGAAACGCAGGTGGGACATCACGAGCTGCTTGGCGGCGTCGAGGTCGGCGTCGTCGTGGAAGCGGCGCGCCAGCGACTGCTCCTCGTCAAGGCTGAGCACCGGGATGCGATGGACCGCCGAGATATAGGAATCCAGACTGCCAACGACGCTCGGTAGCCCGTAGTTACGGGTGGCGAGGGCTTGGGACATGTGTGGAACCTCCTGAAAGTCTGTATGCAGATTAGCAGTCCCGAAGTGAGAGTGCTAAGTCAGCCCGAAGTTCATATCGGTTAACTGTACGCAATGGTACAGAAATACCCTCCGACTGTCCAGAGGACTCAGGGGGAGGTATTCAGGAGGCAGACGGCCGGCTATGGTGGGAGCCGACCCCGTCGGCGATGGGTGCTTGCCGTGACCTGGCCCGCTGCCGCGGGATCGCCGACAAGGTCGGCTCCCACAAAATCGGCTCGTACCAAATCGACTCGTACCAAATCGGCTTCCCCCAAAAAAAAGCCCCTCAACGGAGGGGCTTCTTTTCGATCGGTGTTTGCCGGTCAGTGCTTGAGCGTCTTGCGCATGCGTTCGAGAGCCTGGAGCTGGGCCAGTGCCTCCGCAAGCTTGGCCTGGGCTTCGGCGACGTCCATTTGCGGGCCACGGTTGGCCAGCGCGGCCTCCGCCTCTTCCTTTGCCTTCAGGGCGGCCGCCTCGTCGAGGTCGGCGGCGCGGGCCGCCGTATCGGCGAGGATGGTCACGACCTGCGGTTGCACCTCGAGGATGCCACCGGAGACGTAGAACTGCTGGCGTTCGCCGTTGGCGGCCACCACGTCCACGTGACCGGGCTTCAGGCGGGTGATCAGCGGGGCGTGACGCGGCGCGATGCCCAGCTCGCCAAGCTCACCGGTGGCGACCACGAGCGTGGCTTCGCCGGAGTAGATCTCGGCTTCGGCGCTGACGATGTCGACGCGGATGGTATGGGTCATGGGCTGGTCTTCCGTTGGTCGGGGATGGGGAAAGAGGGCTTACGCCGCCTTCTTCGCACCCATCTCCTCGCCCTTCTTGATGGCTTCGTCGATGCCGCCGACCATGTAGAAGGCCTGTTCCGGCAGGTAGTCCAACTCGCCGTCGAGGATCATCTTGAAGCCGCGGATGGTTTCCTTCAGCGCCACGTACTTGCCCGGCGAGCCGGTGAACACTTCGGCCACGTGGAACGGCTGCGAGAAGAAGCGCTCGATCTTGCGGGCGCGCGACACGGCTTCCTTGTCTTCCTGCGACAACTCGTCCATGCCGAGGATCGCGATGATGTCCTTCAGCTCCTTGTAGCGCTGCAGCGTCATCTGCACGCGGCGCGCGGTGTCGTAGTGCTCCTGCCCGATGACGGTCGGGTCCAGCTGACGGCTGGAGGAATCGAGCGGGTCCACCGCCGGGTAGATGCCCAGCGAGGCGATGTTACGGCTCAGCGTCACGGTCGCGTCCAGATGCGCGAAGGTGGTCGCCGGCGACGGATCGGTCAGATCGTCCGCGGGAACGTAGACGGCCTGGATCGACGTGATCGAACCGGTCTTGGTCGAGGTGATGCGCTCCTGGAGGACGCCCATTTCCTCGGCCAGCGTCGGCTGGTAACCCACGGCCGACGGCATGCGGCCGAGCAGTGCGGACACTTCGGTACCGGCCAGCGTGTAACGGTAGATGTTGTCGACGAAGAGCAGGACGTCCTTGCCCTTGCCGGTCTCGTCCTTCTCGTCACGGAAGAACTCGGCCATGGTCAGGCCGGTGAGCGCGACGCGCAGGCGGTTGCCCGGCGGCTCGTTCATCTGGCCGTACACCATCGCGACCTTGTCGAGAACGTTGGAGTCCTTCATCTCGTGATAGAAGTCGTTACCTTCACGAGTACGCTCACCCACGCCGGCGAACACGGACAGGCCCGAGTGCGCCTTCGCGATGTTGTTGATGAGCTCCATCATGTTGACGGTCTTGCCCACGCCGGCGCCGCCAAACAGGCCGACCTTGCCGCCCTTGGCGAACGGGCACATCAGGTCGATGACCTTGATACCGGTTTCCAGCAGCTCGCTGGCGGCGGCCTGCTCGTCGTACGACGGGGCTTCGCGGTGGATGACCCACTTTTCCTGCTCGCCGATCGGGCCGGCTTCGTCGATCGGGTTGCCCAGGACGTCCATGATGCGGCCGAGCGTGGCCTTGCCGACCGGCACCTTGATGCCTTCGCCGGTGTTGCGGGCGACGAGGTTACGGCGCAGGCCATCGGTGGAACCGAGCGCGATGGTGCGCACGATGCCGTCACCGAGCTGCTGCTGCACTTCGAGGGTGATCTCGGTACCGTCGATCTTCAGTGCGTCGTAGATCTGCGGTACCTGGTCGCGCGGGAATTCGACGTCGACGACCGCGCCGATGATCTGAACAACTTTACCCTGGCTCATGGAATGCTCCGGATGAATCTTCTTTAGGTTCTGTAGCGGCGCCGCTTTCGCGTCGCCATGGCTTGTTCGGTCAGACGGCGGCGGCGCCGCCGACGATTTCCGAGATTTCCTGGGTGATCGCCGCCTGCCGCGCCTTGTTGTAGACGAGCGTCAGTTCGCCGATGACCTTGCTTGCGTTGTCCGACGCGGCCTTCATGGCGACCATGCGCGCGGCGTGCTCGCTGGCGAGGTTCTCCAGCGCCGCCTGGTACACCACGGACTCGATGTAGCGCGTCATCAGGTGTTCGAGCACCGTGCGCGCATCGGGTTCGTAGATGTAGTCCCAGTCGTGCGTCTGCTCGACCTTCACGCCCTCGGACTTCTTTCCTTCCGTGTTCTCGAGCTCGGTGGCCACCAGCGACAGCGGCAGCAGGGCGTCGATGCTCGGCTTCTGCACGATGGTGTTGACGAAGTCGTTGTAGACGAGGAAAACGCGGTCGAGCTTGTTATCCGAATACGCATCGAGGACGACCTTGATCACGCCGATCAGGTCCTCGAGCTTGGGCTTTTCACCAAGATGCGTGGCCGAGCCGATCAGGTTCACGCCCTTGATGCGACGGAAGAACTGCACGGCCTTCTGGCCGATGGCGACGACATCGACCTCGGCGCCCTTGCCCTGCCACTCGCGGATCGAGGTCAGCGTACGACGGAACAGGTTGGAGTTAAGGCCGCCGGCGAGGCCGCGATCGGTCGACACCACGATGAAGCCCACCCGCGCGACGTTCTCGCGTTCGGTGAGGAACGGATGGGTGAAATCGGTGCTGGCCTGCGCGACGTGCGCGATGACCTTGCGCATCAGACGCGCATATGGGCGCGAGGCCTTCATCAGGTCCTGCGCCTTGCGGATCTTCGACGCCGAGACCATCTGCAGCGCGCCGGTCACCTTGCGCATGTTCTGCGTGCTTTTGATCTTGGTTTTGATTTCGCGGCCGCTAGCCATGGCTTACTCGTCTTTGAAAGGTGTCGCCAGCTCGCGGGACGGGCGTGATCGCCGGCGTCCCGCGCGTTTCGCTATTACCAGCTACCGGTCTTCTTGAACTCGTCGGCGGCGGCCTTGAAGGTCGCCTCGATGTCCTTGTCCCAGTCGCCGGTCTGGTCGATCTTCTTCATCAGGTCGCCATGGTTCTGGCGCATGAAGGCGTGCAGGCCCTTCTCGAACGCCAGCACCTTGTTGACCGGCAGGTCGTCGAGGTAGCCCTTCTCGGCCGCGTAGACCGACACGCCGAGTTCGGCGATCGAGAGCGGCGAGTACTGCGGCTGCTTCATCAGCTCGGTGACGCGCTGGCCACGGTCCAGCTGCGCGCGCGTTGCGGCATCGAGGTCCGAGGCGAACTGCGCGAACGCGGCCAGCTCACGGTACTGCGCGAGGGCGAGCTTCACGCCACCGGACAGCTTCTTGATGATCTTGGTCTGCGCCGCGCCACCGACGCGCGACACCGAGATACCGGCGTTCACGGGCGGACGGATACCGGCGTTGAACAGGTCGGTCTCGAGGAAGATCTGGCCGTCGGTGATCGAGATCACGTTGGTCGGAACGAACGCCGAGACGTCGCCCGCCTGGGTCTCGATGATCGGCAGGGCGGTGAGCGAACCCGTCTTGCCCTTCACTTCGCCGTTGGTCATCTTCTCGACGTACTCGGCGCTGACGCGCGAGGCGCGCTCGAGCAGGCGCGAGTGGAGATAGAAGACGTCGCCCGGATAGGCTTCACGGCCCGGCGGACGCTTCAGCAGCAGCGAGATCTGGCGGTAGGCCACGGCCTGCTTGGACAGGTCGTCGTACACGATGAGCGCGTCTTCGCCGCGGTCACGGAAGTACTCGCCCATGGCGCAACCGGAATACGGTGCGACGTACTGCAGGGCCGCCGCTTCGGAGGCCGAGGCGACGACGACGATCGTGTTGGCGAGCGCGCCGTTCTCTTCCAGCTTGCGCACGACGTTGGCGATCGAGCTGCGCTTCTGGCCGATGGCGACGTAGATGCACTTAATGCCGGAGTGCTTCTGGTTGATGATCGCGTCGATCGCGACGGCGGTCTTGCCCGTCTGGCGGTCGCCGATGATCAGCTCGCGCTGGCCGCGGCCGATCGGGATCATCGAGTCGATGGACTTGTAGCCGGTCTGCATCGGCTGGTCGACCGACTGGCGCCAGATGACGCCCGGGGCGACCTTCTCGACGGGGCTGGTGCCCACGGCGTCGATCGGGCCCTTGCCGTCGATCGGGTTGCCCAGCGCGTCGACGACGCGGCCGAGCAGGCCCGGGCCGACCGGCACTTCGAGGATGCGGCCGGTGGTCTTGGCGGCGTCGCCTTCGCGCAGGTGCTGGTATTCACCGAGCACCACGGCGCCGACCGAGTCGCGCTCGAGGTTCAGCGCCAGGGCGAACGTGTTGTTCGGCAGTTCGATCATTTCGCCCTGCATCACGTCGGCCAGGCCGTGGATGCGCACGATGCCGTCGGACACGCTGATGATCGTGCCTTCGTTGCGTGCCTCGGCGCCGAGCTTGAACTGCTCGATGCGGGTCTTGATCAGCTCGCTGATCTCGGACGGATTCAGAGTGGTGCTGGACATGGTCGGTTCCTTGGGTCGCGCCGCTCTCACGGCACCCGGTGGTATGAGAAGCTCGTATCAGTGCGTCAGCGCGCTGGCCAGCCGTTGCAGGCGGCCTCGCGCCGAACCGTCGATGACCTGCTCGCCCGTGTCGATGACGACACCGCCGAGCAACGCCGGATCGACGTGCGTATCCAGTTCGATCTCGCGCTTGAAGCGACGCTTCAACGAGGCGCGCAGCTGTTCGGCCTGCGCCGTGTCGAGATCCAGTGCGCTCGTGACCTTGACCTTCAGGGTCGACTCCGACTCACGCTTGTAGTCGTCGTAGAGCGCGGCGATTTCCGGCCTGTCTCTTATACACATCT
>NZ_JBPGXU010000108.1:0-12662 GCF_056755675.1 Luteibacter sp. KNZ12-1A
AGATGTGTATAAGAGACAGCTTTCAAACCAGCATCGACTGCTGGGCGAAGATCCCCGCCATCGTGCCCTGCGATGATGCCTGGGTGACCGAGGGCAAGAAGGGCGTGACGAGGTCGCCGGCGGCGTAGATGCCGGGCATGCTGGTTTCGCGGCGCTCGTCGACCTTGAGGACGATGCCGAGGGGTGTATCCACCGTCGCAAGGCCCAGTGATTGATGCAGGCTTGCGGACGGCTTGTTGCGCGGATGGGCGAACAGGATGTCGACCGCGACATTGGGGCCGGTATCGAGATTGACCGTGGCGATGTGGCCCCCGCGATGGGCGATCTCGACGATCCGGCCATCGACGACAGGTATGTTGCGGCCCGCGAGATCGGCTTGGATATCGGGCGGAATGTCGTGACCATCGGCGAAGACAGTCAACGTGTCGGTCCAATCGTGGAACAGCCTGACCGACTGATGCGACTGCGGGCCGGACCAGACGAGGCCCCAATGCTGGCCGGCGACTTCAAAGCCGTCGCAATAGGGGCAAGGCACGATGAATGTGCCCCAGCTTTCGGCAAAGCCCGGGACATCGGGCATCTGGTCGACGACGCCATAGCTCAGGATCACACGGCGCGCCCCACGGCTTTCGCCATCGCTCGTGAGGACGGAGAAGTCGTCGATGGCGCCGGAGACGCTGTCGGCCCGCGCATGGACCAGCCTGATCGTGGGATAACGCGCCAGCTGCCGTCGCGCCTCGGCCAGGATGTCCAGCGGTGGCTTGTGATCGTGGCCGAGCAGGCCATGCGAGTGGCCGGCGAAGCGATTGCGCGGCAGGCCGGTATCGAGCACGGTGACCTTGCGGCGGGCACGGCCGAGCTGCAGGGCAGCGGCGAGGCCGGCAAAGCTGCCGCCGACGATGATGACGTCATCCATGGTGTGGGCCCGTGTGGATAGAGAGTTGAAGGACGTGGTTGGAAACCTGCCCACGGCTTGCACATTTTAGATACTGCATGGTACCGTAATTCAAGAATTGAGATACTGTCAAGTACTGGAATTATCGTGACCGAAAACAGCCTGGGCCGGCGCGGCCGGCCCGCCAACGAGGCGCTGGGCCAAGCGATAGTCGACGCGGCGAGCGAACTCTTTGTGGAACTGGGTTTTCAAGCGACGACAATGGACAAGGTCGCCCAGCGGGCGAAGATCTCCAAGCTAAGCATCTATCGGCATTTCGAGAACAAGGAGGCGCTGTTCAGCGCGGCCATCGCGGCTCACTGCCATCAGTTCGCACCACAGGCCCTTATCGAAGGCGTCGACGGTTCGGCCGAAGATCAGCTCATCGCTGTGGGATCGTCCCTGCTTCGCACGCTGTTGAGTCCGGACGTCCGCAGTGTCGAAGCCATGATCATGGCCGACAAGACGAATCAAAAGTCGTTAAGCAAGCTCCATTACGAAGCCGGGGCCGCCTATGTCATCGCCCGGATCGAGGCCCTGTTACGCCAGTTGCATGCGAAGGCGGTTCTGAACGTGCCCGATCCTCTCCGGTCCGCCCGCTTGTTCGCCGCGCTTTTCAAAGGATCCGATCTCCTGATTACCGCACGTTTCGATGAGGCGAAAGCAGAGGACGACAACGAAATCGAATCCTATTGCCGGTCGGCCGTGGCCATGTTCATCGCCGCGCACGGCGGCAACGACCATGCAAGCGGATAAGCATTCGATTGCTCATAAATCGTCGTAGAACCCTGGCGCGGCGATGACTCGTCGGGGACGACCAGGCTCTCTCCCGCTTACGACACCATCGCACCTACTCGAAATCCGAATAAATGCAATTTGCCGAAACGCGGTCCCACGACTGGCGGAGCTTGTGCGCCAGCCTCGGGAGCACGAGGGGTCAGACCTGCGCCATGCCGCCATCGACGGCGAGATCCACGCCGGTGATGTAAGAACTTTCATCGGAAGCGAGGAACGTGACGGCCGCCGCGATTTCCTCGGGCATGCCTCTGCGGCCCATCGGGATCTGCGCGGTGAATTGTGCGGCTGCCTGCTCGGCCTGTTCGGCGGTGAGGCCCGTCGTCGTCGCCAAGGCCGGGGTGTCGATCGCTCCGGGGCTCATGGAATTCACGCGGATCCTGCGGTCTTTCAATTCCATGGTCCAGCCGCGCGCGAAGTTGCGTACAGCCGCCTTACTCGCGGCGTAAGCAGTAAATCCCGGAAGCCCGAGGACGTTCGAGACCGAAGAGTTCAGGATGATCGAACCGCCGTCTTTGAAGAGGGAAAGAGCCTTCTGCACAGTAAAGAACATGCCCTTCACGTTCACGTCGAAGGTCTGGTCGAAATGGGCTTCACTAGCTACCGCGAGCGGAGCGATCGTCCCCGCGCCCGCGTTCGCGAAGAGAATGTCGATGTGACCATGTTTCTCTTTCACGACGGCATAGAGCCGGTCCAGATCTTCCAGGCGCGATACGTCGCCGACGACCGTCGTAACGTTTCGCTTGATGGAGGCAGCAGCCTCCTGCAGCTCTTTCTCTCGTCGCCCAGTGATCACGACGTGCGCACCTTCTTCCACGAAGCGCTTGGCCGTGGCCAAGCCTATCCCGCTGCTTCCGCCCGTGATGACCGCAACCTTACCTTCCAGTTTTTTCATGATCTTCTTGACCTTTCGTTTGTGGTGTAAAGCGGCGCCGCTGTTCCCATTGGCACAAAGGCGCCGTATCATTTGGATCATCGATCCACATACTGATTCGAGGCATATGGATCAGTGATCCAAATATATGGATCAATGATCCACTTGTCAAGAGACACTCATGCGAGCCGACGCAAAAAAAAACTACAGCCACATCCTCACGATCGCGCGTGAGGTTCTCATCGAAGATGGTGCCGATGTCTCGATGCGAGATATCGCCCGTCGGGCCAATGTCGGATTGGCGACACTGCTTCGTCACTTCCCGTCGCGGGAAGCCTTGTTCGAAGCGCTGCTATGTACGAATCTGGATGCGCTGACGCAGAAGGCAGGTGAACTCGAAAAATCGAGCTCACCTGGCGAGGCGATCATGTCCTGGTTCCGCGAATGGATGACATTTGCCCAAAACCATAGAGGCGTTGTCGCCCTGATGGCGGCAGCTCATACCAATCCGGACTCCGCGCTTTACGCTTCATGCGCAGCAGTGCACTCAGCGAGTGCCCGACTGCTGCTGCGCGCCCAAGCCGAAGGGACGGCACGTGCCGATATGAATGGGGACGACATGTTCGGCTTGATGGCGGCGCTCGGCTGGCTTGTCGATCTGCCCTCATTCGCGCCACGGGCAGATCATCTTGTTCACCTTATTACGAGCGCCATCCTGACAAACCAGCCCAGCAACGATGTCGAAAAGAAAGGTGTCAAAAAGGCGATGCGCTGAGTCGGATCGGGCCAGAAGTCACTCCCACTCGATCGTAGCCGGCGGCTTCCCCGAAATGTCATAAACAACACGAGAGATACCGCGCAACTCATTGATAATACGAGTGGAGCACTTGTCGAGGAAGTCATACGGCAGGTGCGCCCAATGCGCCGTCATGAAGTCGATCGTCTCCACGGCGCGTAGCGCGATCACCCACTCGTAGGCACGGCCGTCGCCGACCACGCCCACCGAGCGCACCGGCAGGAACACGGCGAACGCCTGGCTGACGCGGTCGTAGAGGCCGTGGTTGCGCAACTCCTCGATGAAGATCGCATCGGCGCGCTGCAGCAGGTCGACGTATTCCGGCTTCACCTCGCCCAGCACGCGCACGCCAAGGCCGGGACCCGGGAACGGATGGCGGTAGACCATCTCGCGCGGCAGGCCGAGTTCGACGCCGATACGACGAACCTCGTCCTTGAACAACTCACGCAGCGGCTCGACCAGCTTGAGCTTCATGTGCTCCGGCAAGCCGCCGACGTTGTGATGGCTCTTGATGACATGGGCCTTGCCGGTCTTGCTGCCGGCGGACTCGATGACATCGGGGTAGATGGTGCCCTGGGCCAGCCACTTCACGCCTTCGAGCTTGGACGATTCCTCGTCGAAGACCTCGACGAACAGGCGACCGATGACCTTGCGCTTGGCTTCCGGGTCTTCCACGCCGGCGAGCGCGTCGAAGAAACGCTGCTTCGCGTCCACGCGGATGACATGCACGCCCATGTGCTCGGCCATGGTCGACATCACCTGGTCGCCTTCCTGGAAACGCAACAGGCCGGTGTCGACGAAGACGCAGGTGAGCTGGTCGCCGATCGCCTTCTCGAGCAAGGCCGCCACGACAGAGGAATCCACGCCGCCGCTCAGGCCGAGCAGCACGCGATCGGTACCGACCTGCGCGCGCACGCGTTCGACGGCGTCCTCGATGATGTGCGCGGCGTCCCACAACGTGGCCGAACCGCAGAGGTCGACGACGAAGCGGCGCAGTAGCTCCATGCCACGCTTGGTGTGGGTCACTTCCGGATGGAACTGCACGCCGTAGAAGCGGCGCTTGTCGTCGGCCATGGCGGCCAGCGGCAAGCTCGGCGTGGAGGCCGAGACGTTGAAGCCTTCAGGGATCGCCGTGACGCGGTCGCCGTGCGACATCCACACGCCGAGGGATTCACCATCCTGCACCACGGTCTCGAATAGCGCGCAGCTGCCGAAGGTGATCGTGGCCGGGCCGAATTCGCGATGGTGGCCGGCCTCGACCTTGCCGCCGAGTTGCTCGGCCATGGTCTGCATGCCGTAGCAGATGCCCAGCACCGGCACGCCGAGTTCGAACACCACCTGGGGAGCCCTCGGGGAGTCGTCCTCGGTGACCGATTCCGGGCCGCCGGAGAGGATGACACCGCGCGGGGCGAAGCCGCGGATCTCGTCCGGCGCGTGATCCCACGCCCAGACCTCGCAGTAGACGCCGATCTCGCGGATACGGCGGGCGATCAGCTGCGTGTACTGCGAACCGAAGTCGAGGATGAGGATCTTGTCGCTATGGATGTCGGTCATCGGGCGGCCTGCAGTTCAAGAATGTCAAAAAGCAGAACGCCCACTTGCGGCGGGCGTCCTGGGTACCTGGAGCGAAGCGCCCGGAGGCGTCAGTCCAGGCGGTAGTTGGGCGCTTCCTTCGTGATCTGGATATCGTGCGGATGCGCTTCGCGCACGCCGGCACCGGTCACCTTCACGAACTGGGCCTTCTGGTGGATTTCCTCGATATTGGCCGCGCCCATGTAACCCATGGAAGCGCGCAGGCCGCCCATCATCTGGTGGATGATGTTGCGCAGCGGACCGCGATACGGCACACGGCCCTCGATGCCTTCCGGCACCAGCTTGTCGGCGTCGGCCTCGTCCTGGAAGTAGCGGTCCTTCGAGCCGAGCTGCATGGCGCCGATGGAGCCCATGCCACGGTAACTCTTGTACGAACGGCCCTGGAACAGCTCGACCTCGCCCGGCGCCTCTTCGGTACCGGCGAACATCGAGCCGAGCATCACCGAGGACGCACCGGCGGCGAGCGCCTTGGGGATGTCGCCCGAGTAACGGATGCCGCCGTCGGCGATGAGCGGGATCTCGCCCTTCAGCGCGGTGGCGACGAGGTCGATCGAGGTGATCTGCGGCACACCGATGCCGGTGACGATGCGGGTGGTGCAGATGGAACCGGGGCCCACGCCGACCTTCACCGCGTCGGCGCCGGCGTCGAGCAGCGCGCGCGCCGCCTCGCCCGTGACGATGTTGCCGGCGATGACCTGGACCTGCGGGTAGCGCTTCTTGACCCAGCCCGTGCGGTCGATCACGGCCTGCGAATGGCCATGCGCGGTGTCGACCACGATCACGTCGACGCCGGCATCGATCAGCGCTTCGACGCGCTGCTCGGTATCGCCGCCCACGCCGACCGCGGCGCCGACCACGAGGCGCTCGTGCGAGTCCTTGGCGGCGTTCGGGTTGTCGCGGGCCTTCTGGATGTCCTTCACCGTGATCAGCCCGCGGAGCTGGAAGCCGTCGTTGACGACGAGCACCTTCTCGATGCGGTTGCGGTGCAGCAGTTCGAGCACCTCGTCGTGCGAGGCGCCTTCCTTGACGGTGACCAGGCGGTCTTCCCGGGTCATGATGTTGCGGACCGGGTCGTCGTGCTTGCGCTCGAAGCGCAGGTCGCGACTGGTGACGATGCCGACGAGCTTCTCGCCGTCGACCACAGGCACGCCGGAGATGTTGTGCGCGCGGGTGAGCGCCATGACCTCGCCGATCGAGGTGTCAGGGCGGACGGTGATCGGGCTGCGGATGACGCCGGCCTCGAACTTCTTCACCAGGCGCACTTCCGCGGCCTGCTGGGCTGGGGTCATGTTCTTGTGGATGATGCCGATGCCGCCGTTCTGCGCCATGGTGATGGCGAGGCGGGCCTCGGTGACGGTGTCCATGGCGGCGGACACGATGGGGATGTTCAGGCGAAGACCGCGCGTGAAGCGCGTCGAGGTGTCCACATCGCGCGGCATGACCGTGGAGTGGCCGGGAACCAGAAACACGTCGTCGTAAGTGAGTGCCTCGGCAAGGATGCGCATAGCATTAGTCCCGCGAGTAAATCGCGGCATTATACCGTGCGTTGCAACAAAGCGACAGCCGCCGATGCACTCAGCCGTCGATGGCCTCGGCGGCTTCGAGCGTGTTTTCCATGAGCGTCGCCACCGTCATCGGACCGACGCCACCCGGCACCGGAGTGATCCACGAGGCACGCTCCGCGGCCGGCGCGAACTCCACGTCGCCGACCAGGCGCCCGTCTTCCAGGCGGTTGATGCCGACATCCACGACCACGGCACCCGGCTTGATCCATTCGCCCTTGACCAGTCCCGGCTTGCCGGCGGCGACGACCAGGATGTCCGCCTGGGCCACGAAACCAGCTAGATCCTGTGTGAACTTGTGACAACAAGTCACTGTACTACCTGCAATAAGTAGCTCAAGCGCCAAGGGGCGACCCACATGGTTCGATACACCGACGATCACCGCGTGCCTGCCACGCACCGGGCGGTCGGTATGGCCGAGCAAGGTCATCACGCCCTTCGGGGTGCACGGACGCAGGCCGAAACGACGCAGCGCGAGGCGTCCCACGTTCACGGCCTGGAAGCCATCCACGTCCTTGCCCGGATCGATGCGATCGACCAGCGCATCCTCGTCGATGTGTTCGGGCAACGGCGACTGCACGAGGATGCCGTGCACGGCGGGATCGGCATTGAGCGTATCGATCAGCGCGAAGAGTTCGTCCTGCGTCGTCGTGGCCGGCAAGTCGTAACCGAACGATTCGAAGCCCACCTGCTGGCAGGCGCGGCGCTTGTTCTTCACGTATACGGAGGACGCCGGGTCGTCGCCGACCAATACGACGGCGAGGCCGGGCGCGCGACGCCCCTCGGCCACACGCTTGGCTACGCGGCGGCCGATGTGCTCAAGGAGTTCCTGGGCGATGCGCTTGCCATCGAGAATGCGTGCGGTCATGGGAGGGTCGCCCTGCGAAAACGCGGCATTATCGCCGATACAATGCGGGCATGACCATCGATACCCTTCCCTATCCGCACGACCTCGGCGATGGCGTCGTGTCGCTTCGGGCGCACCGGCCTACGGATGCGGAGGCGCTCGCCGCCGCCGTGCGCGAATCGGCCGCCACCGTGGGCCGCTGGCAGGACTGGTGCCATGAGGGTTACGGCACGGCCGACGCCGAGACGTGGCTGGCCGTGTGCCGCAAGGACTGGTTGCTCGGCGACGGCTACGAGATGCTGATCGTCGATGCGCGTACCGACGTCATCCTCGGCGGCATGGGCGTGAACCAGCGCAACCGCGAGCAGCGCTTCGCGAACCTGGGGTATTGGGTGCGCCAGTCGATGCAGGGAAACGGGATCGCGACGCGAGCCGGACGTCTGGCGATCCGCTTCGCCTTCGAAACGGTCGAGGTCGCACGACTGGAGATCGTGGCCGCCTGGGACAACCTGCCGAGCCGAAAGACGGCTGAACGGCTTGGAGGTGTTTTCGAAGGAAGGTTACGTAAACGACTGGTAGTACAGGGAACTTCTGTCAATGCCGCGATGTATTCCGTGGTCGCCGAGGATCTGGCGGGAACATCAGCCAGCGGAAGCGCACATCCGCTCTAGATCCACGTAGCCTTCGAAACGAGCCCCCGCTCCGCAGCCCGGACAATCCGGATCGCGCCGCAGCACCAGTTCGCGGAAGCGCATGCCGAGCGCGTCGTAGGTAAGCAACCGGCCGACCAGCGGCTGGCCGATGCCGAGCACCAGCTTCATCGCTTCGGTGGCCTGGACCAGGCCCACCAGTCCCGGAAGCACGCCCAGGACACCGGCCTCGCTGCAGTTCGGCGCATCCGCCGCCGAAGGCGGTTCGGGGAACAGGCAGCGATAGCACGGCGAGTCGTCGCGGCGTGGGTCGAAAACGCTGGCCTGGCCGGTGAATCGCTCGATCGCGGCGTAGACCATCGGGATGCCCAGCCGCCGCGTGGCCGCCGCCAGTAGATAACGCGTGGCGAAGTTGTCGGCGCCATCGATCACTACGTCGTGGCCGCGGATCAGATCCTCGACGTTCTCCGCACGCAGGCGATCGACGACCGTCTCCACGCGCACGCGTGGATTCAGCGCCGCCACCGTCATGCGGGCCGATTCGGCCTTGCCCATGCCGACGCGGCCATCGGCATGGACGACCTGCCGGTGCAGGTTGGAGCGTTCGACGCGATCGTCGTCGACGACGGTGAGGTGGCCCACGCCCGCCGCCGCCAGATAGAGCAAGGCCGGAGATCCGAGGCCGCCCGCGCCGAGCAACACTATCCGCGCCTCGCCCAACCGCGCCTGGCCCACCTCGCCGATTTGCGGCAAGAGCACCTGTCGCGCGTAACGTTCGGCGGCATCCGTATCCAGCGCGCCCGCGCTGACCGGTAGGCCCGCGGCCTTCCATGCGCCCATGCCGCCGGCGATGGAAGACACCCTGCGATAGCCCATCCGCTGCAACGCCTCGGCCCCGAGCAAGGAGCGCTGGCCACTGCCGCACAGCACGAGGATCTCGCGCTGACGGTCGGGTTCGCTTTGTTCGATGCGCAACTCGAGGAAACCTCGGGATAATCCCAAGGCGCCGGAAGGCGTGCCGGTGGCGCGCTCGTTGTCTTCGCGAACGTCGATGAGCAAGGCACCGCCGAGTTGCCGGGCCAGTGCCTCGGTGGCGGAGACTTCGGCGACGCGCGAACGCAGTTCGGCCAGCCATCGGTCCCGGTTGAGCTC
Source organism: Luteibacter sp. KNZ12-1A (assembly GCF_056755675.1). NCBI lineage: Bacteria > Pseudomonadati > Pseudomonadota > Gammaproteobacteria > Lysobacterales > Rhodanobacteraceae > Luteibacter > Luteibacter sp. KNZ12-1A. The sequence goes on from NZ_JBPGXU010000108.1 coordinate 9,204, forward strand.
TTCGGTCATGCGAGGCCTCCTCGACGGGGCGACGCTTATTTTTCGCGTCGCTTCGCGTTACGGATCATGCGCTGGCGGCGGCGCTGCTGGCCTTCCGTCAGGACGTTCTTCTTACCGGCGAACGGGTTCTCGCCATCGCGGAAGTCGATCCGCACCGGCGTGCCTTCCAGGCGGAAACGCTTGCGGAAGAAGCCTTCCAGGTAGCGACGATACGCCGGCGCGATGTGTTTGGTGCGACTGCCGTGGATCACGATCGTCGGCGGATTGGAGCCGCCCGGGTGCGCATAGCGCAGCTTCGGGGCGTGACCGCGCACCAGCGGCGGCTGGTAGGCCTCGTAGGCCTTCTCCAGGGTACGAGTCAACTCGCTGGACGTGAGTTCCTTGGTCGCGGCGGCGTGGGCTCGGATGACGGCTTTCATCAGCTCGCGCAACCCGGAACCATGCAGCGCGGAAATGAAGACCGTCTTCGCCCATTCGGCGAACTGCAGGCGCCGTTCCAGGGCCTTCTGGGTCTGCTCGCGCTGGTAGCTGTCCATGCCGTCCCACTTGTTGACGGCGATGACCAGCGCGCGGCCTTCCTCGATGGCGTGGCCGATCAGCGTGAGGTCCTGGTCGGCCAGGTTCTCCCGCGCGTCGATCATCACGATGGTGACTTGCGACGCAGAAATGGACTGTAGCGTCTTGATAACACTGAATTTCTCTACCGCTTCCTCGACGCGCGCCCGGCGTCGCACGCCAGCGGTGTCGATGAGCGTGTAGCGCCGCCCATCCCGTTCCAGCGACACGCGAATCGGGTCGCGCGTGGTGCCGGCGACGTCGGAGACGATGAGGCGGTCTTCACCCAGCAGGCGATTGATGAGGGTCGACTTGCCGGCGTTCGGCCGGCCGACGATGGCGACACGGATGCCCTGGTCTTCGAGGCCCGGGTCGTCGTCACGGTCGTCCGGCAGGTACGGCAGCGCTTTGGCGACCAGCGTATCGACGCCACGATTATGGGCTGCCGACATGGGCAGCGTGTCGGCGATGCCGAACGAGGCGAATTCGCCGAGCGCCAGTGTCTCGTCGACACCGTCGGTCTTGTTGACCACGACCATGACGGGCTTGCCGCTGCGGCGCAGCTCGTTGAGGATCGCGGCGTCCAACGGCAGGATGCCGTCGCGCGCGTCGACGACGAAGACGAGCAGGTTCGCCTCGGCGATCGCCGCGCGCACCTGCACGGCGGTGAGGCCTTCGATACCTTCGTCGTTGCCCGACAGGCCACCCGTGTCCACGACCACGAAGGGCCGCGGACCGAGGCGACAGACACCGTAGTGCCTGTCGCGGGTGACGCCGGGCATATCGGCGACGAGGGCGTCCCTGCTACGCGTCAGCGCATTGAAGAGGGTCGACTTACCGACATTGGGGCGGCCGACCAGGGCGACGACGGGTAGCATGGGAGATACATCTATCCTGTGAATCAGTTCGCCGGGATGCGGTAGGCGCCGATATGGCCCTCGACATCTTCGACGTACACGGTGTCACCCACCACGAGGGGCTGGGCACGAATGGCTTTCTTGGAGAGGCGCTCGCGGGCGACGATCTTGCCGTCGGTGCCGTTGAACCAGTGGATATGACCGTCGAGGTCGCCGACCACCACGTAGTTGCCCTGCGCCGCCGGGCCCGTGAGCCAGCGATATTTCAGGCCGTCCTGCTTCCAGACGTTGGCGCCGCCCGACTTGTCGAAGGCGAACACCTGCGACTGGTCGTCCACGCCGTAGATCGAATTGCCATGCACGTCCAGCGAGGTGAACGTGGAGAACGCGTGGTTCCACAGCGGGCGGCCGCTGGGGCCGTCGATGCCGGTGAGCTGGCCATGATAGGCCGCCCCGTAGAGCGTGCTGCCGTCGAGGACGAGCGCGCCGTCGGCATCGGCCAGGCGATCGATCTCGGTGCGGCCTTCGCCGCTGGCGAGGGTCTGTTCCCAGAGCTTCTCGCCATTGTCCAGGCGGATGGCGACGAGCTTGCCGGCATCGCTGCCCATGAAGACCACGCCATTGGCGACCAGCAGGCGGCCATTGCCGCGCAGGCTGAGCAGCGGCACTTGCGACTGGTCGTAGACCCAGCGGCGCTCGCCGCTCTTGGCGTCGATACCGTACACGCGGCCGTCGTTGCAGCGGACCACGACGAGATCGCCGACGATGACCGGCGCGGTGATGACTTCGGACGAGACCTCGGCGGCCCAGCGGCGCTCGCCGTCCTTCGCGTTGATGCCGTACAGGTGACCGTCGAGCGTGCCGATGGCGACGAGATCGCCCGCGGCGCCCGGGCCGCCCGAGAAGCGGGCGTCTTCACGCTTGGCATCGCCCCAACCGAACCAGCCGTGCTGGCGGGTGCTCTTGGACCACAGCTTCTTGCCGGAGGCGGCATCGAAGGCGGCGATCTTGCCGTCGGTGCTGGCGGCATACAGCACGCCATCGGCGACCGTCGGACGCATGCGCACGCCGGATTCCGCCGCGCCATCACCGATGCTGGACTTCCACAGGCGCTCGACCTTGAGCGAGGGCTCGAACTTCTTGTCGAGCGGGGTCGGCGGTTCGACGTTTTCCTTCTTGAACGAATGGCAGCCGGCCAGCACGGCCAGCGACGAAGTCAACGCGATTGCCCAGAAACGTTTCATGCACCCTGCTTCCCGGCCACGGCCAGATCATCGAGTTTGGTTTGAACCACACCGCGTTGCGGTGCGCTGTCGCCCATCGCGGCGATCGCCGCCTGATAGGCCTTGCGTGCGTCGTCCGGGCGTCCCAGCTTGACCAGCGCATCGCCGCGGAGTTCCTGCGCGAGCGCGACGAACACGCCGCCCTTCATCGCGTCGAGCGCGGCGATGGCCTCCTGCGGCTTGCCCTGCGCGTACTTCAACTGTGCGGCGCGAAGGTCGACGAGGGTCTTCAGGGAATCGTCCTTGGCGTGTGCCCGGGCCCATTCGAGGTCCCCGGCGGCCTTGTCGAGCTGACCCGCCATGACATTGCGCTGCGCGCGCTCGCCGGCGGCGAACACGGACCAGGCCGTGTCCGAATAATCCTTGAGCAGGGTCTCGGTACGCATGTCGATCTCGTTGGCGCGGTTCTGCGCCACCGCGACCTGCAAGGCCGAGTATTCCGTGGCGGCGGCCTGCTCGTGATTCGCGCGATGCGATTTCCACTGCTGCCAGCCGAAGATCAGCACGAGGCCGAGGACGATGCCGACGGCGATGGAAACGCCGTTCTTGCGCAGCCACTGCTGGACGCGTTCGCCTTGCTCGTAATCGTCGTATACGTCGAATGCCATGCAATCACCCACTGCGCTCCGCGCAGCAAAACCAAGGAGGAAACGAGCCCGCGACCGGCCATCGGCGATGGGCGGCGCGGATCAATAGGCAAGGATACCCGAAAAGCACGGGCGGGCGGCGCCGCGCGACGACCGCGCTGTCTCTTATACACATCT
>NZ_JBPGXU010000109.1:0-12566 GCF_056755675.1 Luteibacter sp. KNZ12-1A
CAACCCATCCAGCCGGTAATCCCCCACCGCCTCGCGCACCAGCCGCAACGTGGGTAACCCCACCGCCGCCGTCATCCTTCGCACCTGGCGATTGCGTCCTTCCCGCAGCACCACGCGCAGCCACGCATCAGGCACCGTCTTGCGAAAGCGCACCGGCGGATCGCGCGCCCATAGCCAATCCGGCTCGTCGATGGCTTCGACCACCGCCGGCAACGTCGGCCCATCCTTGAGCACCACGCCACGCCGCAGCCGTTCGAGCGCATCCTCCGTCGGCACGCCTTCCACCTGCACCACATAGGTCTTCGGCTGCTTGTGCTTCGGGTCGGCCAGCCGATGCTGCAACTTTCCATCGTCCGTGAGCAGCAAAAGCCCTTCGCTGTCGTGGTCCAGCCGCCCGGCGGCGTACACGCCCTTCTGCGGCACGAAGTCGGCCAGCGTGCGCCGGCCGGCTTCGTCGGTGAACTGGCAAAGGACCCCGAAGGGCTTGTTCAACGCGACCAGCACCTTACTTGGCGGTGGCGGGCTTCACGAAGCGCAGGGTCATGCGATCGGATTCGCCGATGGCCTGCCACTTGGCCTTGTCCGTCTCGCCCATGTCCAGCGTCGGCGGCAACGTCCACACGCCCTTGGGATGATTGTGGTCGTCCTTCGGGTTCGCGTTGATCTCGCTCTGCGCGTCGAGCTTGAAGCCCGCGTCGGTCGCCAGCTTGATCACGTAATCGGTCGGCAGGTAACCGGAGTTCACCACTTCATCGAGTTTCTTCCCCGCGTCCGCCCGGTGATCTTCCACGCCGAGCACGCCGCCGGGCTTGAGCACGGCGAAGAAAGACTTGAACATGGCCTCGGCACTGCCGTCGGCAGCCCAGTTATGCACATTACGGAAGGTCAGCACCATGTCGGCCGAACCCGGTGCGCCGAGCACGGGCGCCTTGTGGTTGAACTCCACGATCTTCGCGTTGCCGTACTGGGCCGGCGCGAAGGAGAACTTCTTCTGCAAGGCCGCCGTGCTCTTCGAGCCCTTCTCGACCGCACCGATGTAATGGCCGTTGTCGTGGAGGAACGGAGCGAGGATCTCGGTGAACCAACCACCCGAAGGCCAGATCTCGATGACGGTCATGTCCGGACGGATGCCGAAAAAGGTCAGCATCTCGCGCGGGTGACGGTACACATCGCGCGCCTTGTTCTCCGGAGAGCGCCAGCTACCGGCGATCGCCTTGTCCAGTTCGGCGGCGGTGAGCTGGCCGGCACTGGCCGGCGGCGTCGCCCGGGCCGGCTGGTCCGTATCGACGGCGAGGGTGGTGTGCGCGAACGCGAGACCGAGCAGTCCAACGCAGGCGAAAGCGAGCTTCTTCATGGCGACACCGGAAGGTAGGGGACGTGGGCGGGAAGGCTAGCACGTGTGTGGGGGCGCTTCAGCGGCGACCGCCCAGGCAACGCGACCCGGGGCTTGAGCTTATGCATACAATCCCTTCGGCATCCTCATCGCGCTGGCCTCTGGCGTGGCCGCTCAGGACGCGCAGCTCGCGCCCGTCGTGGTCACCGCCACCCGGACGGCACAGTCGCCCTACGACATCCCCGCCGCCATCGACGTGGTCGCGACACCGCCGGATGGTTCGCTCGACGTGAACCTGTCCGAGCGCGTGCAGGCGATCCCGGGCATCGTCGCCCGCGACCGGCAGAACTATGCGCAGGACGCCCAGGTATCGATCCGCGGTTTCGGCGCGCGTTCCACCTTCGGCATCCGCGGTGTACGGCTCTACACCGACGGCATTCCGGCGAGCATGCCGGACGGCCAGGGCCAGGTGTCGCATTTCAACCTCGACTCGGCGGATCGGGTCGAGGTATTGCGTGGCCCTTTCTCCGCCCTCTACGGGAATGCGTCGGGTGGCGTGGTGCAACTTTTCACCGCCGATGGCACCGAGCCACCGGAACTGCGTTTCGGTATCGCCGGCGGCAGCAACGGCACCTTCCGCAGTTCGGTGAACGCGCGTGGCGTGGAGGGGCCGGTCGACTACAACGTCGATTTCACCCACTTCCGCACCAGCGGCTATCGCGACCATAGCGCCGCGCGGCGCGAGTCGGGCAATGCCAAGGTCGGCTGGAAGATCGGCGACGACGCCAGGCTGACCCTCGTGGTAAACACGCTGGATGTTCCCGATGCCCAGGACCCACTGGGACTCACGCGCGCGCAGTACCGGGCCGACCCGCGCCAGGTCGCCGCCGTGGCGAACACGTTCGACACCCGCAAGTCGGTCGACCAGCAGCAGGCGGGGCTGATCTACGACCAGCGCATCGACGAAGCCAATAGCCTGCGCGTCATGGGCTACTACGGCCAGCGCGGTGTTACGCAATACCTGTCGATTCCGGTCGCGACGCAAATCTCCCAACCGGGAAACTCCGGCGGTGTCGTGGATCTCGACAATGAATACGGGGGAGGCGACGTGCGCTGGACCTGGCGTGACACGTTGGCAGGGCGTCCGTTCGAATTGGCCGCGGGCGTGGCGTACGACAACCAGGAGCAGCATCGCCAGGGTTACAACAACTTCGTCGGTGGCACGCTCGGCGTCCGTGGGGACAAACGCCGCGACGAGATCGACCGTGTCTTCGACTTCGACCAGTATGCCCAGGCGACCTGGCGCGTGGCCGACGACTGGAGCTTGATGGGTGGCGTCCGGCACAGCGAGGTGCGCTTTCGTTCCACCGATCGCTACATCGCAACCGGCAATCCCGACGACAGCGGCGCCGTGAAGTACAGCGCGACCACGCCCGTGTTCGGCGTGCTCTGGCGCGCGGCGCCCTGGATGCATGCATACGCGAACTGGGGCCGCGGCTTCGAGACGCCCACGTTTTCGGAACTCGGCTACCGCGCCGATCGCGGCGCCGGTTTGGCCTTCGACCTCAAGCCCTCGCGCTCGCACAACGCGGAGCTGGGCCTGAAGCTGCGCCCGGCCGATGGCATCGAGGCGGGGCTGGCCGTGTTCCGCGCGGACAGCGACGACGAACTGGCGGTGGCGACCAACCTCGGTGGCCGCACCACCTACCAGAACATCGCGCGGTCGCGGCGACAGGGTGTCGAGGCTTCGTTCAGTGCCGGGCTCGCGCGGAACCTTCGGTTCATCGCGTCGTACACGCACTTGCAGGCGACCTTCCGCACGCCCTTCCTTACCTGTGTCTCGGCGGGTTGCCCCGCGCCGGATACACCGGTGCAGGCCGGGACGCGTATTCCGGGGGTCCCGCGTTCGACGGGTTACGCGGCGCTGAAGTACGGTGGCGAACACGGCTGGCAGGCGGGGCTGGACATGAATGCCATGGGCGCGACGTCGGTGAACGACCGGGGGACGGAATCGGCGCCGGGGTATGCGCTGTTCGGCGTGTCCGGCGGGTATGTGTTCGACCAGGGGCCGTGGCGTGTGAACACCTTTGCACGAGTGGACAACCTGGCCGATCGGCATGTGATCGGCTCGGTGATCGTCAACGATGGAAACGGGCGGTATTACGAGCCGGCGCCGGGGCGGACGTTCCTGGTGGGAGTGGATGTGCGGTGGCGGTGAGGTTGATGGGCTGTCGCCGCTTCAGCGGCGATGCCCTTAGCCGGAAATCGCCAGGCGCTCCGACCGGTACAGCAGGGCCGTGCCCCACACCGCCACCACGGCCGCGGCGAAACCGCCCGCCAGACACAGGCCGAGTTGCCATCCGGGCACGCCGTCCCCGCGCAACAATTGCACGATGCCGAGGTTCTGCCCGAGCAACGGCACCGCATACATCCACGGCTCCGCACGCACGGGGATCACCGAAAGCAGGGCGCTCGGCAACACCGGGATGATCATCAGGATCGACAGGTAGGTCTGCGCCTCGCGGTAGCTCTTGGCGAACGCCGACACGAGCGACTGCAACGCGGCCAGCAGCACGATCAAGGGCAGCATCAGCAACACCACCTGCGAACCGAAGCGCAGCCCGAGGTCCAGCGCGATGCCCAGCTTCTCCACCGGGATGAACAAGGGCGCGGTGGCGAACGCCGCCACGCTGAGCAGGAGGCTCACCAACGAGAAAGTGCAGATCGCCGCGAGCTTTCCCGCCAGGATCTTCCAGCGCGCCACGGGATTCACGAACAACGGTTCCAGCGACTGACGTTCGCGCTCGCCGGCGGTGAGGTCGATGGCCAGGTACATGCCCCCAAGGAAGACCGTGAGCACGAAGAAATACGGCAGGAAGGAAAACATCAACGCCGAGCGCGATTGCGACGTGGCCTGGTCCCTGTCGGCCACCTGCACCGGCCACGCCGTGGTCGGTGACAGGCCGCGCGAGATCAACCGCATCGCACCTTCGCGTTTTCCGTATGACTCGACCACGCTGCGCACGCGCATCACCGGCGTGGACGCGTCGCGCCGCGAGGAATCGTAGATCAACTCCACCTGCACGGCCTGGCCCTTGCTCCAGGCCTGGGCGTATTCCGGCGAGATGCGCAGCACGATGTCGGCGCGCTGTTCGCGCACCGCGTTCTCTGGGTCGGGCATGGCCGGGGCCGCATCGATGCCCGCGCCCTTCAACGCGGCGACGAGGTTCGGCGCGACATCCGCGCCGATCACCGGCACGGAAATCGGTCGGTCGGACTTGGCCAACTCGCGGTTGACCATCACGTTCATCAACATGATGAACATGACCGGTCCCAGCAAGGGACCGGTGATCAAGGCGTTGACGAGCGTGCGGCGGTCGCGGAGGTTTTCCCGCACTTCCTTCCAGTAAACAGCGGTGAAGGCGCTCATGCGGCGAGCCCCTCGTCGGTACCGATGATCTTCACGAAGGCATCCTCGAGGCTGGTTTCGCCGGTTTGCGCGAGCAGGGCGGAGGGGGCCTCATCGGCGACGACACGCCCGTGGGCGATCACGACGATGCGGTCGCACAAGGCGGCCACCTCCTGCATGATGTGACTGGAGAAAAGCACGCAGCGCCCCTCGTCTTTCAGTTGCCGCATGAAACGGCGCATCGCACGCGTCGCCATCACGTCGAGGCCATTGGTCGGTTCGTCGAGCAGTACGTTGCGCGGATCGTGCACCAAGGCGCGGGCGATGGCGGTCTTGACCCGCTGCCCTTGCGAGAAGCCCTCGGTGCGCCGCGTGGCGATGTCACGCATCTCCAATGCATCGATCAGAGCCTCGCGACGCTGGCGTAGCAATCCGGGCTCCATGCCATGCAGGCGGCCGAAGTAATCGATGTTCTCCGTCGCGGTCAGGCGCTTGTAGAGTCCGCGTGCGTCTGGCAGCACGCCGAGCTGGCGGCGGACGGCAAGCGGATCGACCGCGGCGTCCACGCCGTCGACCAGTACCTGGCCCGCATCCGGCGTCATCAAGGTGTAGAGCATGCGCAGGGTGGTGGTCTTTCCCGCGCCGTTGGGGCCGAGCAGGCCGGTGATCTCGCCATCGCGCGCGGTGAAGCTCACGCCGTTCACGGCGCGCACCTCGCCGAACGCCTTGTGCAGGTCCTTGACCTCGATCATGGGGTGGCTCCGTTGAATCCGACGAAGACGGGCAAGGGCTTGAGGCGATCCAGGCACGACGTGTCGAGGCCCTTCGCATCCGCCTTGTCGATGAAACGGTCGAGCAGGCGGGGCATGCAACCCCGCGCGACCACGTTGTGGCCCTGCCCCTTCAGCACGACGTGGCGACCGTTCGGCAGCCCCTTCACCACCTCGTCGCCATAACGCGGTGGCGTCACGGGATCGAACTCGCCGGACATCAACAGGGTGGGCACGTCGCTCCTCAGCGGCTCGTGGAAATCCGCTGGACGGGCGCCGTGCGGCCAGACCGAACACGCCGCGCGAAACGCCTCGATCATTGTGTCGCCGAGGATGGTGTCCTTGTCCTGCGGTCGCGGTTGCAGAAGGTCGGCGTCCTCGGAGCAAATCACGGAGTACTGCATGCCACCGTCCATGGTGTCGCCGAGATCGCCGGTAAGCAGTTTCGCCTGGCCCAGCAGCGGCCCCACATCGCCGCGTGCGGCGGCGTCGATCGACAACGGCAACAAGGCCGCCGTTTCCGGGGAGTAGGCGAACATGCGCACGACGGTGGCCAGCGAGACCTCGCTGAGCACGCGCTGCACGGACGCGTAGTTCTGCGGATCGCGGAAACTCACCTTGTGCGGGTTGGCGCGCAGGGCGTCACGCAGCTGGTAGAGGGTCTGGTACGGGTCGCTGAAACGCGCGCGGCAGGCTTCGTCGGCTTCGCAACGGGCGAACTGCGCCTTCAACGCCGCGTCGAGGTTGACCGCGAAATCCTCGCCCAGCACGAGCGAGTTGGGCGCGATCCCATCGAGGATCAACGTGCGCAGGCCGTCCGGGTGCCGCATCGCGTATTGCTGGGCCACGCGGGTGCCGTACGACACGCCCAGCAGGTCGAACTTCGGCGAACCCAGCGCGCGCCGCACGTCTTCCAGATCCGCCACGGCATCCGTGGTCGTATAGAAGCGCACGTCGGCGTCCTTCGAGAGCTGCTCCAGACAGTGGCGGGTTTCCTTGCGCACGGCCTCGGCGTCGAAGCCGTGCGTTTCCTCCGCGCCACCGGGCACGCCCGGCTCGTCTTCGCGGCAGCTCAACGGATGCGATCCGCCGGTACCGCGCTGGTCGAGCAGGAGCAGGTTGCGATGCGCCAGCAACGGCGCCATCGCCGGGGCGATCGCCGGATAACTTTCGGCGGCGGACTGGCCGGGGCCACCTGCGATGAAGGCGACCATGTCGGGGGTCGGCACCTGCGCGCTGCTGCGGACGATCGCCAGGCGCAGGTCGATCTTGCGGCCGCCGGGATTCGCACGATCCTCCGGCACCTGGAAAGGCGCGCACCACGCCGCCGTCGACAAGCCCGAATGCGGCTGCGGCAGTTCGCATGGCTTCAGTTCCAGCGAGCCGAGCTTCCACACCCGCGGCGGCGCGGGACGCGTCGCGGCAGGCGCCGTCGTCGTCGCGGCCGGTTCCTCCGTCCGCTGATGCATCCATTGCCGTCCCGAGAGGGCGGCGGCGACGATCGCGATGACGATGGCGATCCGTGGCGCTCGTTTCATACGCTCATTCCCCCGGGGTAAAGATGGATTCGATGGGCAGTTCGAACAGCTTCGCTATCTTGAAGGCGAGCGGCAGGCTGGGATCGTACTTCCCGGTTTCCACTGCGTTCACCGTTTGCCGGGACACGTCCAGCCTCTCGCCGAGATCGGCTTGCGACCATCCGAACGCCGTTCGCAGTTCACGGAGGCGGTTGTTCATCGGGCACGGTAATACAGGCGAACGGCGCACTTGACCACGCCGAAACAACCCAGCAGCACCGGCAATACCCAGATCGCCACCGCGTCGGCGGGTGGCGCGGCGATCACCCGCGCGTTGAGCAACATGCCGTAGGTGAAGAAGCCGAAGGCGCCGATGCCACCGGCGATGGCGATGGATTCGAGATCGATGCGGCGCTCGAATTCGTCCTGGTCGCGGATCACGCGCACCATCGCACGAATGACGAAGGCGATCGGCAACACGGGCAACAGGGTCACCAGGGTTCGCGCGAGGCCACCATCCAACGACTTCAACCAGCTGACGGAAAGAAAGAGCAGGATCACGTAGGCCAGCATCGCCGGGAAGAATTCACGCAGGTAACGCTTGTGCACGGCACGCATCGCCGCTCCCCTTCGATGGTCGTAGTCGGGCGGCCGCTGTCGCGCGGCCGGAGGCGTGTCAAGCACGCTTTACATCATCATGCGGCGGCCGCTCTTCCATGTCAAGCATCCTTGACAGAGCGGGCCTGCGCCCTTTCGGCATCGATAGGTCGATACGGCAAGGGGGCCGTAAATGCACACCGACGCATCCGCCTTTCCCCGATCCTTGCTTCCGACGGACGTACCCGCGCCAATCGGCCGGGACCGCTCCGCCACCAGGGAGACACGTCATGCATCCTGTCATCCGCCTGTTCGCCGGCACCGCCGCCATCGTCCTCGGCACGGCCAGTTCCGTGGGCTACGCCGCCACCGCCACGACCACCTTCAACGTGCGTGTCACGATCACCGCCGCTTGCGACATCACCACGACGGCACCGACCGATGTCAACTTCGGCAGCCAGCCGTCCACGGCCACCAATGTCGACAACCAGGGCGCGCTCAACGTGAACTGCACGCCCAGCGCGCCCTACACCATCGCACTGGACAACGGCCAGAACGGCACCGATGCGAACTCGCGCAAGATGAGCAACGGCTCGGCCCTGGTGCCGTATCAGCTCTACCGCAACGCCACGCGCACCGCGGCCGACATCTGGGGCAGCACCACCGGCGCGGGCGGCAACGTCTACGCGGGCACGGGGACCGGCAGCGTGCAGAACATCCCCGTCTACGGCCGCGTGCCGAGTACCAACTTCGCCGCCGGCAGCTACACCGACGTCATCACCGCCACGATCACGTACTGACGGTGTGCCGATGGGCGCTCCGCGTGGCGAAGGCTGCCGCGATGGCCATCGCGGCCATCGTGGCGCCGGTGGCGTCGGGCAGTGGATTGCAGGTGACGCCCATCGGCCTTCGCCTCGCGGCGAAGACATCGGCCGAGGCGTTGTGGTTGACCAACACCGGCAACGAAACGATACAGGCCCAGGTCCGCGTATTCCGTTGGACGCAGGTGAACGGCGAGGATGTCCTGGCGCCATCGCGCGATCTCGTGGTGAGTCCACCGATGGTGGCCATCGCCCCGGGGGATCGCCAGCTGGTGCGCGTGATCCGGCAGGTGACACCGCCAGAAGGTGGCGTGGAAACCGCTTATCGCGTCCTGGTCGACGAATTGCCGGTGGGCATGGCCGTCAGGGGCGGACTGACCTTCGTCCTGCGCTATTCCATCCCTGTTTTCCTCGCCCCCGCCGGCGACCCGGCGACGAAAGCGGCGTTGGAAACCACCTGGGAAGAAACGGCGGCGGGTACACGCCTGCGCGTACACAACAGCGGAAACGGCCACGCGCAGATCGCGGACGTGACCTGGCAGGGGCAGGAGGACCGGCGCAACGTACTCCTGTCCGGCCTGGTCGGATACGCCCTGCCGGACTCGACGATGCGCTGGAACCTTCCGACGGGCGTGCCGAGGGGCGGCGTGTTGCGCGCGAGGATCAACGGTGAGGCGTCCGAATCGACGCTGGTCGTTGACCCTGGGAGCCCTTAGTGTCCTGGCGCTCGACTCCGGCAACAGCCACGCCTTGTCCAACGAACCGGCCGCCGTCCCACCGCCTCCCACGGTGACGCCACGCGTACGAACCACGGGAGAGGACCTCTATCTCGAGGTGGTGCTCAACGGCTCGTCGACGGAGAAGCTCGTGCACTTCATCCACCGCGGGGACACGCTTTGCGCGCTGGCGGGAGACCTGCGCGGGCTGGGTTTCATCCTGCCGCCGGGTGACGGCGAGCATTGCCTGCCGGATATCGAAGGTCTTCGTTATACCTATGACGTACGCCTGCAACGCGTGGACATCCAGGTACCGAACGAACGCCTGCACCTGCCCACGCACATCCTCAACCGACAGGAACGCTCCGCGCTGCGCGCCACCAGCGGCACCGGGGTCCTGCTCAACTACGACATCTATGCCGCGCATGGTGGCGGCGAGGGCAACATCAGTGGGCTCGCGGAATTACGTGGTTTCAGTGAAGGCCTGGGGGTACTCAGCAACACCTCGCTGATCCGTCGCTACCAATCCCATGGTGCGGGGTGGCGGGGCGACTCCGTGCGCCTGGATACCCAGTGGCGCCTGTCGTTCCCCGATCGCGCACAGGCCCTGACCATCGGCGACACCTTCACCGGCTACCTTGCCTGGACACGGGCCACGCGCATCGGCGGGATCGCCTACGGCACGGATTTCGCCACCCAGCCCTATCGCGTGACGACGCCCCTGCCCCAGTTCTTCGGCGAGGCCACGGCGCCATCGTCGGTGGAGCTCTATATCGACGGCATCCGCCAGTACAGCGGCAAGGTGCCGGCCGGCCCTTTCCAGCTCACCGCCGTGCCCGGCATCGACCAGGCCGGCCAGGCGCAAGTGGTGCTCACGGATGCGCTGGGCCGAAGCAGCACGGTCACTTTTCCCTTCTATGCCGCGAGACAACTGCTGCGCGAAGGGCTGGACGACTGGTCGGTGGAACTGGGCAAGGTGCGCCGGGCGTACGGCATCGATTCCTTTTCGTATGGCGATGCCCCCGTCGGTAGTGCGACGTGGCGGCACGGTGTCAGCGACACGTTCACCGTCGAGTCGCACGCCGAAGCGGGCGATGGACGGGGTACCGCGGGCGCGGGCGGCGTGTGGAACCCGATGGGCGCGCATGTCCTGAATGCGTCGCTGTCCCTGTCCCGGGGCGGTGGCAGGCAGTATGGATTCGGCTACGCATGGAACGGACGCTATATGAATGCCTCGATCGACACGCTGCGTGGCGACGCCCGTTACCGGGATGTGGCCGCAGGCTATGGCTCGCCCCCGCCACGCGTCAGCGATCGCGCGCTCATCGGCTTCAACGTGCGCGAATCCAGCTTCGGCGCCAACCTCGTACGGCTCCGCTACAGCGGACAGCCCATCTCGCGATACGCCGGCCTTTTCGCGCTGCGCAACGTCGGCCGCGGCGTATCGCTGAGCGCCAGCTACAACCGCAACCTCGACGATTCCTCGGATCGCAGTTTTTTCATCGGCGTGACCGTCGCGTTGGATCTCCGTGCCACCTTGAGCGCGTCCATGCAGCGCGACCGCGAACGGACCTTCGGCGTGGTCGACGCCAGCCGCGCCATCGACGGAGACGGCGGCTTCGGATGGCACGTGCAAGGACGTTCGGGCGCGGATGCCGGTGGTCTCGGCGAAGTGGGCTGGCTCGGCAACCGTGGCCAGCTCACGGTCGGCGCAAGTGACGTGGGGCCATCCTCGTACAGCTATGCCGACGCCAACGGGGCGATCGTGTTGATGGGCGGCCACGTGTTCGCCGCTCGTCGCATCGATGACGCCTTCGCCCTGGTCACGACCGAGGGCGTGGCGGACGTGCCGGTGTTGCTCGAGAATCGCCGCACCGGCGTGACCGACAACCGTGGATTGCTGCTGGTCTCGCGGTTGAATGCCTATCAGGACAATCGCCTCGCCATCGATCCCCTCGATCTGCCCGCCGACGATCGCGTACAGCGCGTCGAAGCGACGATCGCGCCCGCGGACCGTTCCGGGGTGATGGTGCGCTTCCCCGTGAAGCGCGTGCGCGCCGCGCTGGCCACGCTCGTCGATGAATCCGGCGCGCCCCTGCCTCTGGGCTCCACGGTCGCGACGGGCGATGGCGGAACCGCCGTGGTCGGTTATGACGGCATGGTCTATCTCGACGACCTCGAAGGCAGCACCATCCTCGACGTGGATATACAAGGTGGCGGCCATTGCAAGGCGACGCTCGACTATCCCTCGCATGCACGCAACCTTCCCGATCTCGGTCCACTGGTATGCCGGGGCCGTATACCGTGAAATGGCTGGCACTCATCGTCATCGCGTTTGCCGCACTGCTGGCGGGACCGCGGGCGGAAGCCGCGACCACCTGCACGATCACCGGCATCACCACGCTCGCCTTCGGTCCCGTGGACCCCACGTCCGGCACCGTCGATGGCACGGCGACGATCAACTACAGCTGCACGTACAACGGCGGCTTGCTCGGCGGTCTTTACGGCGTCTACGTCACCGGGTGCATCGGGCTCTCGCCGGACGATCTCGGCAACGTCTCGCCGCGTACCGCCATCAACGGCAACAGCGATCGCATGCAGTACCAACTCTACAAGGATTCACCGCGCAGCAACGTGTGGGGTCCCATCGGGAATGCGACGTACACGCCACTGACCTTCCAGTTGACCTTCACCATCTTGTCGAACCCGCAGACACGCACCGGCTCGGTCACTGTCTACGGACGGGTGCCCGCCGGCCAGTCGACGCTGTCGAGCGGCACGTACACCGGGACCCTTGCCGGGGGAGTGAACGCGAACGGCCTCGCGTATCGCTACAACGAAGTGCTGCTCAGCCTCGGAACCTATCCGGCGAGCTGCCAGAGTGGCGGCGGTGGTGGCGCCAGCGCGGCCGGGCCGTCCTCGACGGTGACGGCATCGGTATCGAACCTGTGCACACTCGCCACGGCGAGCGATCTCAATTTCGGCAGCGTATCGGGCCTGCTGCAGGCGAACACCGACCAGACCTCGCTGCTGCGCATGACGTGCACGAACCGCGCGGCATACCAGGTGGGGCTGGACGATGGACAGAACGCGTCCGGGACGACGAGGCGAATGACGTCCGGAGGCGGCTTCGTGAACTACGAGCTCTACCGTGACACCCAGCGCACGCTGCGCTGGGGAGAATCATTGAACATCGATACGGCGACGGGGACCGGGTCGGGTGCGGAACAGACACTGACGGTGTATGGCCGCCTGCCGGTGCAACCGGCCGTTGGCGCTGGCGTGTACAGCGATGTGGTGAAGGTGACGGTGACTTATTGAGGGGCTGGAATTTATTGGGGCGCTGTGCTTGCTGGGGGGCTGGAACTTATTGGGGCGCTGGTGCTGTCTCTTATACACATCT